>VGSX01000028.1 GCA_016874895.1 Deltaproteobacteria bacterium | reverse complement strand
CCTTTGAATAACTTTTTGAATTTAAAGCATTAGCTGACGGCTGTAAGCTGACCGCTGAACGCTTACCGGGCAACCTGCAAATGTAGGCGCCGGATTAAACCTTCCGGTGATTTTGGCCGAATAATCTGGAAACCAGCATCCCGGCCGTTTCTGGCGCGTCGATTTTTTTTGCCAGGCAGCGAAAAAGGAATTATAATGATTTTCATGGAGTATGCTGTCCTGGACGGTTGTCTGATTTTTAAACAGGGGTAAATATCACGTTTCATGCTAAAGATTGAAGTCTTCGAACTGCACCTGGCCACCACCGCCGAGACCGACATCCTGGATCTGACGCCCCTGGTCCAGCAGCACGTCGCCGCGGCCGGCTGCGACAATGGCCTGCTGACCTTGTTTACGCCGGGGTCCACCGCGGCCCTGAGCACCATCGAATATGAAAGCGGGGTCATCAACGACCTGAAAAAAGCCATTGACCGGCTGATCCCCCGGAATATCCCCTATGACCACGACCGGCGCTGGGGCGACGGTAACGGCTATGCCCATGTGCGGGCGGCGCTGTTTAAGCCGGACCTGTCTATTCCCATTGCCCAGCGGCGGCTGACGTTGGGAACCTGGCAGCAGATCGTCCTGTTGGATTTTGACAATCGCCCCCGGCAGCGCCTGGTACGGGGGCAGATCATGGGTGTGGCCTCGTCCGCGTCGTGAAAAAAAATTCCTTGGCATCCCGCGGCAATTCCCAACGCAAGCTCGCCTTTGCGGATAACGAACTGGTACAGACCCTGTTCGGGCAGCAGTGCCAGCATCTGCGCATCATCGACCGCCTGCTGCACATCAAATCCAATGTCCGGGGCAATGAAATCATCCTGGAAGGTCCGGAGCCGGCATTGGAGCTGGCCGAACGCACCCTGGCGGAATTATACGGCCTGCTCCAGGCCGGCTATCCCATCACCGGGCAGGACGTGCAGTATGCCCTGAGGATCATCCGGGAAACCCCGGACACAGACCTGAAGGCCATCTTTCTGGACACCGTTTATATCACCGCCCTGAAGCGCCGCATCACCCCGAAAAGCCTCAACCAGAAACTCTATCTGCAGGCCATCCGGACCTTTGACATGGTTTTCGGCATCGGTCCGGCCGGCACCGGCAAGACCTATCTGGCCATGGCCATGGCGGTGGCGGCGCTTATCAACCACGAATGCAACCGTATCGTCCTGACTCGGCCGGCCGTGGAAGCCGGGGAAAAACTGGGCTTTCTGCCCGGCGATCTGTTCGAAAAGGTCAACCCCTATTTGCGCCCCCTGTACGATGCCTTGCACGACATGATGGATTTTGACAAGGCGTCCCAGCTTATCCAGCGGGGCGTCATCGAGGTGGCGCCGTTGGCCTTTATGCGCGGCCGCACCCTGAACAACGCCTTTGTCATCCTGGACGAGGCGCAAAACACCACCTCCGAGCAGATGATGATGTTCCTCACCCGGCTGGGTTTCGGTTCCAAGGCGGTCATCACCGGTGACATCACCCAGATCGATCTGCCGGCCGGGACCAGTTCGGGATTAAAGGAAGTCCGGGACATACTCACCGGCATCGAAGGCATTTCGTTTGTTTTCTTCAATAAAAACGATGTGGTGCGCCACCCCCTGGTGCAGGATATCATCCTGGCCTACGAAAGGCATCAGCAGCAGAAACACCGGCCGTCCTCCGGCAGAGCTGGGGGAACGTCCCGAGATGACCATGCCCGAGAAGAAAATTTCCGATAAACCCAAACGCCCCGTGGAGCCGGACCGCGTGGACCGGCTCTGGCAGACCCTCTTTCCCGGAAAATGGGGCCCGGTGGAAAAAGAACGGTGGCGCCATTGGTACAAGATTGTCCTCCTGGCCCTCTTCAGTCTCCTGGCTGCCGTCATGGTCTTTCCCCGTCCCCAGACCACTCAGATTGACTATCAGGTGGGGGATATTGCGGAAGCCGACATTAAAGCCACCATGGATTTTCTGGTGGAGGATCATGAATCCACCCTGAAACGGAAACAGGAATTCCTGGAAGAGAGCCCTTTGATCCTGGATCGGGACGAACGGGTCGGGGCGGAGATCAGGGCCAGGATGCATCAGGCCTTTGAATACATGCGCCAGACCATCCAGGAAGCCCAGCGAGGTCCGGCAGGAGAAGAGGCAGAATCAGCGGGAGCCGCAAAATCGGCCCCCAAACTTCCCTTCTCCAGCCTTTATCAGCTCTTGTTAGAAAAAAAGTCCGATTTCGACCGGTTTTTGGGAGCTTCGTTACCCAACAATATTTTTTATCTTTTGGCCCGCAATAATTTTTCCGTGGAATGGGAGGATATCATCAGCCAGCAGCTGGACCAGGTGATCGCCCAGGGGGTATTCAGTGAACAGACATCCCTGCTGGCTGACGGGCGCCGGCCCGTTATTATCCGCTCCCTGCCTTCCTGGCAGGAAACAGTCGAGAAAAATCCCGATCGCTTCGTGGGGCTGGAGGAGGCAAGAAAAAAGGTAAATCACTCCTGCCGGGAGGCCCTGGAGGACCTTCCCTCGGGGTCTCGCAATGCCATCTGCGAAGTGGCCCAGTCCCTGGTGGCGCCTAACGTCTCTTTGAACCGGGCTGAAACCGAAAAACGCAAACAGGTGCATATGGAGGAGTTCCGGCCGGTTTATTTCCAGGTGAAAAAGGGTGAAATGCTGGTGCGGGAGGGGGAGAGGATCACCCCGACGCACCTGGTTAAGTTGCAGGCCCTGGAAAAAGACCGGCCCCAGGGGTGGTGGTTCTGGCGCTTCCTGGGCACCTGGGCCCTCATCGCCCTCATATCCGGGTGTTTTTATAAGTTGATTCGTTTGAACCCCCGAAAAGGCCCCCAGAATTTATCCGAATTGACCTTTATCGCGGTGATTCTGCTGGCCATCACCCTGCTGAACCTGGGCCTGGTGGTTTTTGGGGGGGCGTCCAGCCGTCTCAGCCCCCTGCTGGCCAAAAATTTCATGTTCTACCTGCCCGTGGCCCTGGCCCCCATCCTGGTGCAGGTCTTCATCGGCCTGGAAGCCGCCCTGATGACTGCCTTTGTAGCTGCGGCCCTTACGGCCCTGCTCCTGGAAACCCCCTTTCTGTTTTTCCTCTATTTTTTCCTCAGCGGCCTGGTGGGAATCTGGGCCGGCCACCATTGCCGGAACCGCTGGGGCTTCATCCGCACCGGTCTTTATGTGTCCCTGGCCAACTTTGCCATGGTCCTGGCCCTGAAACTCATGGTGTTTCCGGTGCAGGCCCAGGACGTGGCCCTTGGGGCCCTGTTTGCCCTGGCTGGCGGCATCCAGATCGGCATCCTGGCCACCGGCCTGGCCCCGGTGATGGAGGTCTCCTTTGATCTTACTTCTGACGTCAGGCTGCTGGAACTGGTAAACCTGGAGCGGCCGATTTTGCGGCAACTCATGCTGGTGGCTCCGGGCACCTACCATCACTCCATTATCGTCGGGAATATGGTGGAGGCCGCGGCGGAGAAAATCGGCGCCAACCCCCTGCTGGCCAAGGCCGCGGCCTATTACCACGATATCGGCAAGATCAAGAAACCCACGTATTTCGTGGAAAATCAGTTGGGCGGGGAAAATAAACACGAAAAGCTGGCCCCTTCCATGAGCAGTCTCATCCTCCAGGCCCATGTCAAAGACGGCGTGGAACTGGCCCGGCAGAACAAGGTCAGCCAGAAGATCATCGATATCATCCGCCAGCACCACGGCACCAGCTTCATGGCCTATTTCTACAACAAGGCCAAGCAGCAGGCCGTCAACCCGCAGCAGGTCAATATCGAAGATTACCGCTACCCCGGGCCTCGCCCCCAGACCAAGGAAGCCGGGCTGGTGCTGCTGGCGGACCAGGTGGAGGCCTCTTCCAAAACCCTCCTGGACCCCACCCCGGCCCGCATCCAGGGCGCCGTGCAAAAAATCATTAATAATATCTTTGCCGACGGACAATTGGATGAGTGCGAGCTCACCCTCAAAGACCTGCACGAGATTGCCAAAAGCTTCATCAAAATCCTCAGCGGCATCTTTCACCATCGGATAGAATACCCGCAAGCCGCCGATAAGGGCGACAAAAAGAAGAACAGTGAAGATCTGGATAAATCAGCGGCAGAGAAAGATACGGTTAAGCCTGCCAAAAATCAGGAAAAAAGCCGGGAAGATCTTAAACGCCTTGGGTTGTCCTGACGCCGAACTGAGCCTGACCCTGGTGAATGATCCGGCCATGGCCCGTCTGAACCGGAGCCTCCTGCAGCGGCGTGGTCCCACCAACGTCATCACCGTACCTCTGCAGGGAGGGCCTTTCCCGGATATTCAATCCCAGGTGCTGGGAGACGTCGTCATCTCCCTGGAAACCACCCGGCGCCAGGCCCGGCAGCACGGCTGGAACTTCTTGGAACTTTTGGATTTTTACCTGATTCACGGCATCTTGCATCTTTTGGGCTATGACCATGAAGCCGGGGAGGCCGAAGCCCGGCGCATGGCCGAAAAAACCCGGGAGGTGTTTAGAATTATACATCCGGAACTCGAGGAGGAAATTGCGTGGCCCGACTGGAAGTGAATGTGGATCATGTGGCGACCCTGCGGCAGGCCCGTATGATTAATGAACCGGATCCGGTGACCGCCGCGGCCCTGGCCGAACTGGCCGGCGCGGACGGCATCATTGTGCACCTGCGGGAAGACCGGCGGCATATCCAGGACCGGGATGTCATCCTGTTGCGGCAGACCATCAAAACCCGCCTGAATCTGGAAATGGCCGCCACTCCGGAAATGATCGGCCTTGCCCGCCAGATCAAGCCCCATGTGGCCACCCTGGTGCCGGAAAAACGGGCCGAACTCACCACCGAGGGTGGCCTGGATGTGATGGGTCTGCAGGACCATATCCGGCAGGCTGTCAGCCAGCTCCAGGAGGCCGGGATTTACGTCAGCCTGTTCGTGGACCCCCGGGCCGACCAGCTCCAGGCTGCCGCGGCCACGGGCGCCCTGTGCGTGGAATTGCACACCGGCGCTTATGCCGAGGCCATTTCCGAGGCCGACGCGGACCGTCTCTTCGAAGAACTGTTAAGCGCGGCGGCCCACGCCCGGCAACTGGGTCTCAGGGTCAAGGCCGGCCACGGCCTCAACTACCAAAATATTAAACGCTTCCGGGGCCGCAGGGAATTTGAAGAATACAGCATCGGCCACAGCATCATTTCCCGGGCCGTGCTGGTTGGCCTTGACGCGGCGGTGCGTGAAATGATAGTATTAATAAATGGCTGAAAAAAACTCAGAGGAGGAGGTTACCATGAAAAAAGCCGTCTGGACTCTGGCCCTGGTATTTTTAATGGGTTTATTCCTTGCCGGTTGTAAAGAGGAACCCCCGAAACCCAAAGAGGTGACCAAGGACCAGGTCAAGGAACAGGCCGAGAAAGCGAAAGAACCGGTGGAAAAAAAGGCTGAGGCCGCCAAGGACACCCTGGAGGAGCAAAAAACCAAATTCCTCCAGAATTTCGACGGCCGCTTCCAGGAGATGAGCAAGAAGATCGCCGAACTCCAGGAACAGGTCGAAAAGGCAACCCCCGAAGTGAAAGCCAAACTTGAGGAAACCCTGAAAGGATTGCAGGAACATCAGGCCAGCCTCAAAAAATACCTGGAAGACGCTAAAGAAGCCGCCGGGCAGGCCTGGATGGACCTGAAAGCCAAACTCGATGACACCATGAAAAAGATGGACGAAGACCTGGAAAAGGGGAAGAGTAATTAAAGCCCTGACCGGGCTGCTGCCATAGCAGTTTCGCTTAAAATGAGTTTTTTTCTCAAAGGGGCGCGGCGCACCGCGCCCCTTAATCTTTCAGGTGAGTATGCCCTTCCTAATCCTGCCATTTTTATCACCAACCTCCGAGTCCATCCCAGGATCATAATATGCCCCAGAAAAAACTGATGAGTCCCACCACTGGGCGAGGCGCGGTTCTGCTTGCAGGGGAGGCTCATCCTTGGTACCATAGAGACAAGGTAATAGGAGGGCATGACCATTTTTACCAGGAAGACAAAAAACTTCGGTAAGTTGGGCAGTTACCTGTCCAGCTATCTCTTTTTGGCCATTCTCGGGGGGGCCCTCGTTGTGGGCGGCATATGGCTGACCCGCACCTGGTTTGAGGCCACGCCCCCGGAAATCCAACTCCTGCCGGAAGTAAAACTGCTGGGCGCCAGCCAAAATTTTACCTTAAATGTTTCGGACGCCACCAGCGGTCTCAGCCGGGTAAGGGTCTGGCTGCGCCAGGGACAACAGGAAAAGGAAATTGTCAACCAGACTTTTCCAGGACGCCGGTGGGGCCGGGGAGGCCGCGAACAGAGCGCCCAACTCACCCTGAACCTGGAACCCCAGGCCTGGGGGTTCCAAGACGGCCCGGCGGACCTGCGGGTGGAGGCCCGGGATTACTCCTGGTGGGGCTGGCTCCAGGGCAACCGCGGCCAACTCGTGCGCCCGGTGACCATAGACCTGACCCCATTGCGGCTCTCGTTCATCTCCACCAATGAATTCATTAACCAGGGCGGCACGGGACTGGTGCTCTATCAGGTCAACAAGCCCATGGCCAAAAGCGGGATTCTGGTGAACGGCGAGTTTTTTGCCGGTTTCCCTATCCCGGGCGGGGCAGCCGGGCAGTATCTGGCCTTTTTTGCGGTGCCCTATTTTCTGCCCCAGCCCCTGACCCTGGAACTGCTGGCGGTGGATCAGGGGGGGACGGAGGCCCGGAGCCGGGTGAGTTATCGTCTTAAACCCAAGAAATGGCGGAATGACCGGATAAACCTGAGCGATGCCTTTCTTACCACGAACATGCCGGAATTTCAGTCATTCAATCCGGAGCTCAAAAGCCTCACCGATCCCTTGGAGGTGTTTCTGCGGATTAATCGGGACGAACGTCAGCGCAACGATGCCCTTATCCGGGAAGTCTGCCGCCAGAGTCAGCCGGAGCGATTCTGGCAGGGGACATTCCTCCGGCTGCCGAACAGCAAATCCATGGCCGCCTTTGCCGATCAGCGCACCTATTTTTATCAAGGACGGGAAGTGGACCGGCAGGTACATCTGGGCCAGGATCTGGCCTCCCTGGAAAGAGCCGAGGTGCCGGCGGCCAATAACGGCCTGGTGGTGTTCACCGGCTCCATTGGCATTTACGGCCAATCCGTGATTCTGGATCATGGCCTGGGAATATTCACCCTGTACAGTCATTTAAGCGAGATTTCGGTGGCCAAGGGGCAAAAAATCAACCGCGGCGCCATCCTGGGACGCACCGGGACTACCGGTCTGGCCGGGGGCGATCATCTGCACTACTCGGTTATGGTCCAGGGCGCCTTCGTCAATCCCCTGGAGTGGTGGGACCCGAAGTGGATTAAGGACCAGGTGGAACGGCAACTGGCGGGCCTGGGAGCGGTCGCGGCCCCGGTTAAACCGGCCGCCTCCGAGGCCAAACCTAAGAAGCCCAGACCCAAAGGCCGGACGCCCGAAAAAAAGACTCGTTAAGCTCATATGGAGATATTATTATCCTCTCGGCCATAAGGAGATTCTGTTATTATTCTGCGTATTAATCCAGACAACCCCCAGGAGCGCCTGCTGCGCCGGGTGGTGCAGGTGCTGTCCGAAGGGGGCCTCATTGCCTATCCCACCGATACCTGCTACGGCATCGGCTGTGATTTACTTAATAAAAAAGCCATCGAAAAGATTTACCAACTGAAAAAACGACCCCTGGCCAAGCCGTTCAGCTTCATCTGCGCCGACCTCAAAAATATCAGCGAGTATGCCAAGGTCTCCAACTTCGCCTATAAGACCATGCGGCGGCTGCTGCCCGGCCCCTACACCTTTATTCTGGAGGGCTCCCGCCTGGTCCCCAAGATCATGCTGACCCGCCGGAAAACAGCCGGGATCAGGGTGCCGGATAATGCCATCTGTCTAAGCCTGGTGCAGCTCCTGGGCCACCCCATCATCAGCACCAGCGCCAGCCGGGAGGACGGCTCGGTGATGAGCGATCCTTACGACATTGCCGAATATTATAAACCCCCTCTGGACCTGGTGATCGACGGGGGGATCATAGCACCCGCGCCTTCCAGCGTGATTTCTCTCATCGGGGATGAGCCCGAGGTTATCCGGGCCGGAAAAGGGGAAGTGGATGATTTTCTCTAAGCGATTCTGTTAATTGCCTGGCGCGAAGAGATAGGCGGGCACGGGAGAGGCGGAGGCCAGCCACCGCTGCAAAAATTCCCCGGGCCCCTCGCCGAACAGCAGGCCCAGGAGGGATATTTTTTCTTTGGGAAGGACAACTACATCGATTTTTTCCGTAATGCCGCCCAGGCGGCCGGCCAGTTCGATGGCGTCGGAGAGATTGCCCAGTTTGTCCACCAGTCCCAGGCTCTGGGCCATTTCCCCGGTGAAAACGCGGCCGTCGGCCACTTCCCGGACTTTATGGGCCAATAGACCCCGGCCTCGGGCCACGTCCACGATGAACTGTTCATGCACGTTATCCAGGAGGTTCTGGATATACTCTTTCTCCACCGGGGTCATGGGACGGGCAGGAGACCCCACATCCTTGAACTTGCCGGCCTTGAGATTGAACAGGTCCAGTCCCAGTTTGTGCAGGAGCTGTTCCACATTCGTGAAATTCATGATAACGCCGATACTTCCGGTGAGGGTGCCGGGGTTGGCCATGATGACGTCAGCCCCGGAGGCGATGTAGTAGCCGCCGGAAGCCGCTAAGGTTCCCAGGGAGGCCACTACCTTCTTTTTAGCCTTGGTTTTATTGATCTCCTCCAGGATTTCCTGGGAGGGCCCCACCGCGCCGCCGGGGGAGTTGACCCGCAGCACGATGGCCCGGATGGCCTCGCTTTCCCGGAATTTCTTCAGGTGATTGAGGGTATCCTTGGCATCGGTGATCATACCGGTCACCTCAACCACCCCCACCTTATTGCTCTTGGTGAGAAGCCCTTTTTTCCCGGTTATGGGGGCGAGCAGCAGAGAGGCGCCGATAAAAAAAGCAATAATGGCGATGAGAATCAGGATGATGCTGGTTGGAGAGCGTTTGGCCATGACGGCGGCACCTGCAAGAGTGTCGGGTGACTAGATTATACCTGCCCCTTGCCTGTGAGTGTCCTGTGGGGAGGCAACAGAGCAGAACTCCTTATAATAATTCACCGCAGAGGCGCCGAGGTATCAATCTCTTTGCGTCCTCTGCGTCTCTGCGGTGAAAACAATTAAATCGGGCACGCCAGAGGTGTTACTTCTGTATCACTATTATCGGGCGTCAATACCGTAGGCGTTCAGCTATCAGCAATCAGCTTTCAGCAAAAACAATGGGTTAGGGAAACTAAGCGAAAAACCAGTGATCCACCACCTTAGAATAACTATTTGAATTTAAAGCATTAGCTGACGGCTGTAAGCTGACCGCTGAACGCTTACTCAATACCATAACGTGAAATGATCATTCCTTGTCTTCGGCTTTGAGCAATTCACTTTCTTCCAGCCGTTCCTGGAGGAGTTCCCCCAGCGGGGTGGTGGCTTCCTGGCGGGAATGGAGGTAGTCGCGATAAACCGACTGTTCCTGATCGGTCTCCAGTTTCCGGATACTCAGGCCGATTTTTCGGTCTTTGGGAGAGACGTTAATCACCTTGGCGGTGATCATGTCGCCCACCTCTATCTGTACCGGCTTATTCTTATCCCGGCTCAGCTCTGAAACATGGATGAGTCCCTCGATGCCCTCCTCCAGTTCGATGAATACCCCGAAGTCGGTTTTGTTGGTCACCAGCCCGGAAACGGATCTGCCCACCGGATAACGCTGATCGATGGTTTTCCAGGGATCATCCGCCAGCTGCTTGATGCCCAGGGAAAAGCGTTCGTTTTCTTTGTCGATTTTGAGCACTTTGGCCTGAACTTCCTGACCTTTTTTAAATAGTTCGGAGGGGTGTTTAATCCTTTTGGTCCAGGAAATGTCGGAGATATGCACCAGGCCGTCGATTCCCTCATCAATGCCGATGAAAATACCGAAGTCGGTGATATTTTTAATTTTTCCCTCGATGATGGTGCCTTCCGGGTATTTTTCCCCGATGATATCCCAGGGATTGGGCTCCACGTGTTTCATGCTCAGGGAGATGCGTTTCTTATTGGGGTCGATATCCAGCACCTCGGCCTCCACGATATCGCTCACCATGACGATCTTGGAAGGATGGCGCACTTTTTTCGTCCAGGACATCTCGGACACGTGGATGAGACCCTCCACCCCGGGTTCGAGTTCCACAAAGGCGCCGTAATCGGTGAGGCTCACCACCTTGCCCTGCACCCGCTGGCCCACCGGGTATTTTTCCGCCGCGGTCAGCCAGGGGTCTTCGGTGAGTTGTTTCAGGCCCAGGGAGACTTTCTCGTTTTCCCGGTCAAAAGTGAGGACCTTCACCTCGATGGGGTCCCCCACATGAAAAACATCCGAGGGATGGCCGATGCGTCCCCAGGACATGTCGGTGACGTGCAGCAGCCCGTCAATGCCGCCTAAATCCACGAATAACCCGTAATCGGTGATATTTTTCACCGTGCCGGAAACCACCTTGCCCTCTTCCAACTGGGCCAGGGTGGAGGTTTTCTGCTCGGCCCGCTCTTTTTCCATGATGACCCGCCGGGACAGGACCACGTTGCGGCGTTTCTTGTTGTACTTCAGGATCTTGAAATTAAAGGTCTGGCCGATGAGGTTGTCTATGTTCCGCACCGGCTGCAAGTCAACCTGGGAACCTGGCAGAAAAGCGCTCATGCCGCCCAAGTCCACCGATAAGCCGCCCTTCACCTTGGCCACCACGGTGCCTTCAATCTCGCCGTCCTGTTGATAGGCGGAACTGATTTCTTCCCAGATCTTGATTTTGGAGGCCTTTTCTTTGGAGAGGAGGATAACGTCCTCTTCATCGTCCCGTCGCTCCAGCAGCACATCCACCTGGTCCCCGACCCTGGCGGTATTCTCGCCGTTGGCGTCCAGAAATTCGTGGACCGGAATATGCCCCTCGCATTTATAGCCGATGTCAACGATGACATAGTCCTTGTCCACGGCGACGATGCGCCCGGTTACCACTTCGCCTTCCTGATACTGCTTCAGGCTCTCCTCATAAAGGTCCGGCAACTGATCAAAGCTGCTGGCCATATCTTTCATTTCCTCGGCCTCGGAAGATTCCGATTCAAGGCCCAGGGCGAGATCCTGCTGCTCTTCTTCCGCCACCGGGGTTGCTTGGGCCGCGTTGTCCGCCGCCTGTTCTTCTGTTAAGTTAACCTTGTTTTCCGAAGTCATCCCTACCCCCTAAACCTATATTTTTCACCCCGCAGGGTTTTTATCTTTTAATGCCGCCTTCCTGCCCGGTAACCCTTCGCCGGGGCAGCACGCTGGCAGTAATAGCTAAAGATATGGTTCTATAACAGTTATACAGATTTCCACCACCTGTTCGGGATCATAACCGGTATTATCAAGGCGGTACGCCCCCTCGGGAACCTGGAGGGGGTCCTCCCGGCGCTCCCGGTCGCGTTGATCCCGCAGGGCCATGTCATGGTAAACCGTGTCCAGATGGATGGTCTTCCCCTGAGCCTGAAGCTCCAGCCAACGGCGGCGGGCCCGCACCTTGAGGTCGGCCTCCAGAAAGATTTTCACCTCGGCCTCGGGGAAAACCCTGGTTCCCATGTCACGCCCTTCGGCGATGACGCGCCCCGGCGCGGCCAGTTGCCGCAATCTGGCCAACACCCATTGGCGCACCGGCCGGAGGGTGGCCACCAGGGAAGCACCCTCGCTCACTGCGGGCTCCCGGATAGCGGCGGTGATATCGCGGCCGTTAACTGCTAATTTCAGGCCCTGACTTCCCGGGGATACCTGCAGTTCAAAGTCTGCCAGGAAAGTTGTGAGCCATTCCGAGCTTAATAGCTCGCCGGACCGGCGGTGCGCCTCCAGGGCCACGGCCCGGTAAAAAGCGCCGCTTTCCAGGTAGAGCAGGTTCAGTCTCTGGGCCAGTTTTTTGGCTAGGGTGCTCTTGCCAGCCCCGGCCGGGCCATCAAGGGTGACAATGGCGCCCCGGGGGTGATTAATCGGCAAAGCCCATCACTTTCTTGAAGGTCCGCAGAAATCTCTGGTTTTCTTCCGGCAGACCGGCATTGACCCGGATATACTCCGGCAGCTGGTAACTGGCCATGGCCCGGATGATCACCCCTTGCCGCAACATCTGATCATAAACTTCCCCACTGGGGCGCTCCACCCGGATGAGCAGGAAATTGGCGTGCGATGGTATGTAGGCAATGCCCAGGCGATCCAGCTCCCGGCAGATAAAGTCCAGGCCTTCTTTGACCAGGCGCCGGGTCCGGGCCAGAAAGTCGTGGTCTTCCAGAGCCGCCAGAGCCGCGGCCTGGGCCAGGGAGTTGACGTTAAAAGGCGACCGCAGCCGGTCCATGTAGCCTATCAGGGCCGCGGGGCCGTAGCCGTAGCCGACCCGCAGCCCGGCCAGACCGTAGGCCTTGGAAAAGGTGCGTAAGCCGATGATAGGCCGGTCTGCCCCGATATACTCCAACCCGTGGGGTACATCCGGGTCGTCCACAAAGTCGATATAGGCCTCATCCACCACCACCAGGATTCCGGGGGGCAGCGCGGCCAGAAAATCATCCCATTCCCGCCTTCGGACTACCGTGCCCGTGGGATTATTGGGATTGTTGATAATAATCAAACGAGTCTTGGGGGTAATGGCCTGGATAATCCCCGGCAGGTCGATGCGGAAGTCTTTGAGCGGCACCGGTCGGAAAACGCCCCCGGCTCCCTGGGTCAAGATCCCGTACATCAGAAATGACGGGGTGGCGCTGATAACCTCCTGGCCCGGAAGGAGAAAGGTCCGCACCAGGAGTTCTAGGATCTCATCGGAGCCGTTGCCGCAGATAAGCTGCTCCGGGGCCAGACCCAGGTGCCGGCTCAACCCCTGTTTCAAATAGTAAAGCGAGGCATCAGGGTAACGATGGAGCTTGTCGAGCTGCTTGGTGATAGCCTGCAGCGCCAGGGGGGAGGGCCCCAGGGGGTTTTCGTTGGAAGCTAATTTGATGGAGTCGGTAATTCCCAGCTCCCGCTCTAACTCTTCGAGGGGCTTGCCGGGAGGATAAGCCGCTAGCGTAGCTATATATTCAGGTACCAATGCTTCAAACATAGATTTCCATAAAACAAAAAAGACAGCCGTTTTACCAGTGCTTGGCAACGATGTGCATCTCTTAGAGAATAAACCAGGGTGGGTGCTTCGTTTTAAGGGTGGGTGAAATTAGGTGTCGATTCTCTGATCCGGTAATGAATTCGATTGTTGCCTCGGTAACGTTTCCGACGGAAAACGCCGGCCTGCTGAGGGCCTGACGCCGACTTATACCCTTAAAAAAGCACTAACGGCTTGTTTCCTTATGATAGAGTTACATAGCGCAAAAACTACAGTAGATATAAACTAGACGTTGTAAAAAATCAATAGCTTTTTCGCGGCTAACCTTACATCTCCGGGACGGGGAGCCATTCCCGTCTCCCCATGGTAGCCTTTGTCTGCCCTGGCGTCCTTTGAGCAGGCCACAAGATCCTGGGGCTTGGCCATCGAGGGATTGACGCAGCAGAGAAATTTGGTAAATTAATAATTTAATCTTTTTCTCTAAGGATAGCATCCATGGCTGAATTGGTCCCCTGGCGGGCGCTTTTCTACAATTCCGGGATAATTCCCGATCTTGCTCCCATCGTTACCCCTCCTTACGATGTCATCTCACCGACACAACAGGCAATGTTTTTTGACAGGCACCCCTATAATGTCATCCGTCTGATTCTGCCCCGACCGCCGGGGAACAACCCG
This sequence comes from Deltaproteobacteria bacterium, assembly GCA_016874895.1. Taxonomy (GTDB): domain Bacteria; phylum Desulfobacterota; class Desulfobaccia; order Desulfobaccales; family Desulfobaccaceae; genus Desulfobacca. The sequence continues at coordinate 6,869 of VGSX01000028.1, read as the reverse complement.
GACCCCGAGTCCCGGTATCTCCAGGCCGCGGCGGATTTTGCAGCCTGGCGCCGGGATAACATCCTGATTCGCGATACTTCCCCGGCCCTTTTTTTCTGGGAGACCGATTTCACCCTGGAAGGCCAGACACACACCCGGCGGGCGGTAGTGGGCCTCCTGCGCCTGGAATCCTTTGACCGCGGGGTAGTGCGGCCCCACGAGAAGACCTTTTCGGCCGCCAAAACCGACCGATTCAAGCTCATGCAACAGGTTCAGGCCCATCTTTCCACGGTGTTCGCCCTGTACCCGGACCGGCAGGATCGGGTCTTGACCGGCCTGCGGCAAGGGCTGCCTGAGTCGCCCTTGTGTGTCTTTGAGGATTACGAGGGTTCGCGGCATCGCTTTTTCCGGGTCACCGATACCGCCGCCCTTAAGGCAGCCAGTGACGGGATGGCGGGCCTGCCCATCTTCATTGCCGACGGCCACCACCGCTACGAGACTGCCCTGGCCTACCAGGCCTGGCTGCAGGAAAAATACCCCCAGGCCTCGCCTCAGGCCAGCTTTAACTATGTTCTGATGTATTTAAGCAACATGTCGGCCCCGGACCTGGTCATCCGGCCGGCTCACCGCCTCCTGGATGTTCGGCGTCTGCAGCACTTTGACGAAGAGGCGCTGCTGTCCCGCCTGCCCCAGTTCTTCCACATGACCCCCCTGGACCTGACTGCCTCGCCCTTGACGGCCCATGCCCCCGAGGTCGGCGCGGCCCTGCATCAGGCCGGGCTGGCGGGCACCGGTTTGGCGGTCATCACCCCGTCCCGCCAGGCCTTTATTTTACGCCTGAAGCCCGGGGTCATGGACGGCCCCTTAACAGCCCACATTGCCCCGGCCCTCAGGAAGTTGGACGTGGTGGCCTTGAACTTTTTAATCTTTGAACACGCCATGGGGCTGAGTTCCCAGGAACAGGACGACGAGGAGACCTTTCAGTATGCCAGCACCGTGGCCGGGGCCCTGGAAGCCCTGGAGCAGGGGAAAATCAACCTGGCCTTTCTCCTCAATCCCACCCTCATCCAGCAGGTTCAAGAGGTGGCCAGCAGCGGCTTAATCATGCCCAGAAAATCCACTTACTTTTATCCCAAGGTGCCGGTGGGCCTGGTTATCCATCCCATCGACCCCCAGGAGGAAGTGGGGTTGTAGGCGGTTTGCAGTTTTCCATTAAAGGGATATCTATCATCACAGGCTTCGAAAATAAGTCGCCATTGCTCACGAACCGCGGATGAGATGATGGCCAGACCTCAAGAGCCGCTGGGGCCGGATGAGACCCTGGACTCATTCGGTCAGGGGCGGTTGTGGGTTATTCAGAAGAAACAGGGGTATCGTTTCTCCCTGGACGCGGTGCTGCTGGCCGGTCTGACGACTTTGCGGCCTCAGGACCGGGTCATGGATCTGGGCACCGGCTGCGGCATTGTCTTGCTTATGCTGGCTTATCGGTTTCCCCGCTGTTCCTTTGTGGGTGTGGAGGGTCAACCGGCCCTGGCGGCCTTGGCCGGACGCAATGCCCGCTTGAACGCCCTGGAGGATCGCATCGACATCATCGCTGAACATATGCAGCACCTCCCGCACCATTACCCGCCGGAATCATTTACCGTGGTGGTGAGCAACCCCCCTTACCGCCCTTTGGCCAGCGGCCGCCTCAATCCTTGCCCCGAAAGGGCCATCGCCCGGCATGAACTCCAGGGCTCCCTGGACCTGGTGGCCCAGACCGCCAAATATCTGCTGCCCCCAGGAGGGCGGCTCAGCGTTATCTATCCGGCCTGGCGTCTTGTTCACCTGTGCTGCCGGCTCAGGTTCCATCTTTTGGAGCCCAAAATCCTGCGTCTGATTCACTCCCGCCCCGGTGAGGAGGCCCGGCTGGTCTGGGTGGAAGCCCGCAAGGGCGGCGGGGAGGAGTTGAAAATCTTGCCCCCCCTGACCATTTATCACAGCCAGGGCCGCTATACGGCGGAAATGGAAGAATTATTCGATCAGTAAAAACCGGTAGATCAAGGGTGCCCTGGGCCAATCCCGTTCATTGCCCTTGCTTATCACTACCGGATTATATTACAATTTCTTTATCCAACGAGGCTCTGGCAGAATTAACTTCTTCCCGGCAGGGTTATTTCGGGCGCAGCGAAAAATATTATATGCACAAGTGGTTAAGATCCTTCACGCCGTTCAGGATGACAAAAAACACCCATTTGTCCAGAGCCTTCAACATGAGCATATTATCTCCAAGCTATTAACTACTAACCAAAAACCGGAAACCAGAAACCGAAAACCGAAAACTGAGTCAAGAACGATCTTGCCCGTAACAAGGGAGGTGGGCTATGTCGCAGCATTCCTTGGCTGATCAAGCCGGGCCGCCAACCGAGGAACACCCGAACAGGAAAAAAGGCCGTATTCTGATAATCGATGCGGATGACTGCACCTGCGATTTCCTCGGCTCCATTATTAAGCTCATCGGCTTTGAATTCAATATGGTGAAGAGTGTGGAACAGGCCATGGACCTGTTGGAAAAGTCTGTCTTTGATCTTTTGATCGCCGACCTGCGGCTGCCGAACAGCCAGCAGTTCCTGGAGGCCAGCCTGGAGAAGAACCCTCAGTTGCAGACAATTATTATGGTGCAGCAGCGTCAGATTTTCTTCGAGGCCATGCGACTGCCCGGGGCCAGTTTTATTCACAAACCCTTTAATTTTGATGACATCGTAGAAAAAATCCATCAGGCCATCCACAACCATCATTTGCGGCAGGTGGAATCCCACATTCAACGCCTGCGGCACGAAATATTTCGTCTATAAGACACCTATTCTTGCTTGAAACCGGAGGTTATCAGCTGCCGGAAATAATCGCCCCATGGTTATGGGCCGATTAGAGCGGTACTGACCGTCAAACTGCTAGTTAGGAGGAACCGCATGGGATTTCCAGGTAAAAGATTCTTGGTGGTGAGCTTATGTCTCTGTCTCGGTATCGGGTCGGTGGGAGGCGCCTTAGCCGCAGCCGCTGAGCCCGTCAATTTTAAACAACTTCTCCCCTTGGTAACTGTCAAACTTCCCGGGTGGGAAATGGAGGGTGACCCCAGGGGCAGCACTATGAAAAACCCGGGATTTACTTTCTCTGAAGTGGAGGCAACTTACAAACAGGGCGACAAAACCCTGGTGATCAGAATCATGGACAACCCCCAGGCGGCCATGGCCTTCATGGCTATGGGCTATGCCCAGGGAATGGTCATGGAGTCCACCGAGGAAACCATCAAAGGGGTAAAAATTTCCGATTGTCCCGGTATCGAAACCTTTCGGCCCAAAGAAAAAGAGGCCAAAATCGACCTGATAACCGCCAACCGCTTTATGGTAACCATGGAAGGCCAGGGTTTTGACAATGCCGAGGAGTTAAAAAATCTCCTACAACATGTTGATCTGGCCAAACTGGCTGAACTGGCCAAATAACACGACGCCCATGAGGATGCCTCTGCCAGGCGCCAGAATTCTCGTGACCGTATGTTAGCCCGGGTCACCAGCGGCTCCCTGCGGGGGGTGGACGGATTTTTGGTGGAAGTGGAGGTGGATATCGCCTTCGGGATGCCAGCCTTTACCACCGTGGGTCTGCCGGAAATAGCCGTCAAGGAGAGCAAGGACCGGGTCAAGGCGGCCATCAAGAATTCGGGCTACCAGTTTCCCGGCACCCGGGTGACCATCAACCTGGCCCCGGCGGACGTCCGCAAAGACGGCACCGGCTTTGACCTGCCCATTGCCCTGGGCCTCCTGGCCGCCCAGGGGCTGGCCCCCCAGGCCAACCTGGACCGCTACCTCCTCTATGGCGAAGTATCCCTGGACGGACGCCTGAAAGCCACCCGGGGCGTGCTGCCGGTGGCCCTGGCATGTCGCCAGGCGGGGCTGGCCGGGCTCATCATCCCCAAGGACAACGCCCGGGAAGCCGCGGTGGTGCAGGACCTGGCCGTTTACGCGGTGGAAACCCTGGCGGATGTGGTGGACTTCCTCCGGGGCACCCTGGAGCTGGCCCCGGAACTGCCGCCGCCAGTGGAGCTTTTGGCGGCCAGTGGTGAAGACCTGGACTTCGCCGAGGTCAAGGGCCAGGAGCAGGTGAAACGGGCCTTGGTCATTGCCGCATCCGGAGGGCATAATGTCCTGATGCTGGGGCCGCCGGGGTCCGGCAAGACCATGCTGGCCCGCCGCCTGCCCTCCATCCTGCCGCCTCTGACCTTCGAGGAGGCCATCGAAACTTCTAAAATCTACAGCATTATGGGCCTGCTCCCCCGGGAGCGGGCCCTCCTGCCCACCCGGCCCTTCCGCCCGCCCCACCACACCGTCTCCGACGCCGGCCTCATCGGCGGCGGCCGCATTCCCCGGCCTGGTGAGGTCAGTCTGGCCCACAACGGCGTGCTTTTCCTGGATGAACTGCCGGAATTCAAGCGCCAGGTCCTGGAAGTGTTGCGCCAGCCCCTGGAAGAGGGCTATGTCACCATTTCCCGGGCCAGCAGCTCCCTCACCTATCCGGCCCGGTTTATGCTGGTGGCGGCCATGAACCCCTGCCCCTGCGGCTTCCTGGGAGATGGTAAGCGACCCTGCCGGTGCAGCCCCAACCAGATAAAAACCTATCAGACGCGTATTTCCGGGCCCCTGCTGGACCGCATCGACATCCAGGTGCACGTGCCGGCCGTGCCCTTTCAGGACCTGGCAGCCGGACCGGACGGAGAATCCTCGGCTGCACTGCAACAGCGGGTCATCGCGGCCCGGGCCGTGCAAACCCGCCGTTTCACCGGCAGCCGGGTGCACTGCAATGCCCAGATGCCGCCGCGCCTGGTAAAACAGCACTGCCTCCTGCGGCCGGAGCCCCGACAATTGCTGGAAAGGGCCATGGAGCGCCTGGGTCTGTCCGCCCGGGCCTACAACCGCATCCTGAAGATAGCCCGGACCATCGCCGACCTGGAGGGGGAGCAGGATATCCAAACGCCGCATGTGGCTGAAGCCATCCAGTACCGAAGTCTTGACCGGACTTTTGCTTAAGGGCTGGGAAGATCGGATATCTGCCAGGGATGGCGCCTCAGGGAAAACCGGTGAACCCCTTCAGGGGGCAATCGCCGCAGCGGGGCCGGGGACGGCAGTGCTCCTTACCGGTGCGAACCAGTAAGGCATGGTATTCCTGATAGACCTGGATATCAGGCGGCAGGGCGGCCGTGCAAATGCCCTGCAAGTCCTCGTAGGAGCAAGGGTCCGGAGCCAGCCCATGCCGGGAAAGGATGCGAAAGGTATAGGCGTCCACCACGAAGGTGGGCTGGTCCAGGGCATAGAGCAGGATGCTGTCCGCGGTTTCCGGCCCGATGCCGTTCACCGCCAGCAGTTGCGGCCGCAGCACCTCCAGGGTGTTGGCGGCCATGGCCTTCATGACACCCCCATAACGGGAAAAGAGAAGCTCCAGGAAGTTTTTCAGCCTCCTGGCCTTGATATTATAGTAGCCGGCCGGACGGATGTATTCGGCCAGGGCCGCTTCCGGCAGCTCGTACAGGGCCGATGCAGTCAGTAGGCCCGCCTGTTTGAGCCGCTCAATGGCCAGAGCGACATTCTGCCAGTTGGTATTCTGGGTCAGGATGGCCCCCACCGCCACTTCCAGGGGGGTGTCCCCCGGCCACCAGCCCTGGGGGCCGTAGCGTTGGTGCAGGATGGTATACAGGGTTAAAATTTCTTCTTGCACCTTTCTCTGCCTCAGCGTCCTCTGCGCCTCTGCGGTGCATAAGTTACGGTTTTCAGTTTTTAGTTCAATTCGATATTATACTCCAAATATTCATCAATCATTTTTTTCACCGCCGAGACGCTGAGGACGCTGAGGTTTCATCGTAATTGAGCACGAGGCGCCTGACGCCGTTTTTAAGTAGTGGCACCTGCCGCATAAAGGCCAAACCGCGCAGGTGCATCTCATGGGCCAGACATTCTTCATAGGCTGATTCCAGCAACCCTGGTCCCAAGGTCTGGTGTACCTCAATGGCTGCCCCGATTATTCTCGCCGTCAATCCCTCCATGCTCCCTTCTCCCTTTTCCTCAGCGTCCTCTGCGCCTCTGCGGTGCATAAGTTACGGTTTTCAGTTTCCGGTTTTCGGTTTTTAGTTCAATTTGATATTATACTCCAAATATTCATCAATCATTTTTTTCACCGCCTAGACTCTGAGGGCGCAGAGGCTTCGGGGTTTTTGACTTTGAATCAGCCCGGCTTGGGGTTGCAGGGGAAATCGGTTTATGATATTAATATATTTTAATTATTTTTCAAACCTGGAATAACCCAATCCCAAAAGAAAAAACTCATGATTGCAGTCCAAGACTTGACCAAGTATTACGGCTCTTTTGCGGCTATCCAGCAGCTCAGCTTTGAGGTGGCGGATGGCGAGATCGTCGGATTTCTGGGGCCCAACGCGGCCGGCAAAACCACCACCCTGAAAATCCTGGCAGGTTTCATGCCCCCCACCGCCGGGATCGCCACGGTGCAGGGCTACGACTGCGTCAGCCAGTCTCTGGAGGCCAGAAAATCCCTGGGGTATCTCCCCGAGACCGTGCCTCTCTATCCTGACCTGACCGTCACCCAGTTCCTGTCCTTCGCGGCCCAGGCCAAGGGGTTGGACCGCCAGCAGCGGCGCCGGGAAGTGGACCGGGCCGTGGCCGACTGCTCCCTGGAAGAGGTCAGACATACCCTCATCGCGGTGCTTTCCAAGGGTTTTCGCCAGCGGGTGGGCCTGGCCCAGGCTCTGCTGGGCCGTCCCCCCCTGCTCATTCTGGATGAACCCACTATCGGCCTGGACCCGGCCCAGATCGTGGAGATCAGGGAGCTCATCCGCCAGCTGGCGGGGGAGC
>VGSX01000027.1 GCA_016874895.1 Deltaproteobacteria bacterium | reverse complement strand
AGGCCGAAATGGGCGTCTGGCATGATTTATATCAACCCCAACGAGAAATTAACCTCCGGCTGCGTTTGGCGGAATACCTCCGCTGTAGTCTAGAGGCCGGGATTTTTTATGCAAGTTAATTACCACCAGGAGGCCAACCATGAAGGGTGATTTCAGCCGCCAGACCTTCGACCGGAAAAAACATTACCGCGGCGTTCTCATGCAACAGGGGCGCGTACAGGTTGACGCCGACTGGAATGAACAGGTTCACCTTGAAGATCACCTCAGAACCACCGAGGCACAAGATGTCATCGGATTTGTGGGAGCACCTAAATACGCCCCCGGCTTCAAGGTCGGTCTTACCCCTGATAATAAGGACCTGACCATTGCGCCAGGCCGGATGTACGTGGCCGGCACGCTCTGTGAAATTGATCCCCAGGCCGTTGCCGTTCTTAAACTAGAAACAGACAGGATGGAGCTGGCCGAGTTAAACCTGGATGGCCAGGAGCTGGAACAAGGTCAGTGGATCGGCCTTATTGCCCCTGAGGTGGCCGTAAATTTCGTCAAAATCAGTGCAGTCAATGCCTCGGACCGGTCCCTGAGTTTTACCCCAGCCCTGACTGCCCAGGAAATTGCCGATCTTACCAAAAACGGGCTTCCCCTGGTGCAGCGCTGCCTGACGTATGCCACCCAGCCCCACTATCCCCTGGATGCTGCCATACCCGAGGACGGGTCCTATCTCGTCTATCTGGATGTCTGGCCGCGTCATGTCAGTGCCATCGAAGATCCGGCCATCCGGGAGATTGCCCTGGGCGGGCCGGATACGGCTACCCGGATGCAGACCGTCTGGCAGGTCAAACTGCACGAGGTCAACGATAACCTCGATTGCAGCCACTTTCCGCCGGGCTGGCGACACCCCGATGACTCTTATACCGGCAAGCTCGCAGCTCGCACTTCTCCAGCCCCTCCCGCCCAGGAACCCTGCCAGCTTCCTCCTGGTTCGGGCTATCAGGGCCTGGAAAACCAGCTTTACCGGATTGAGATTCATCAATCCGGCGGCGTGAATGATGCCACCTTCAAATGGTCTCGGGATAATGGCTCAGTGGTGACCGGGGTGATACCGGCCGGTGGTCAGGTGATCGAAGTCCAGGACCTGGGCCGGAGTGAAAACCTGGGCTTTGCTCCCGGACAGTGGATCGAGCTTCACGGGGACAGGCTGGAACTCTTAGGCGAACCCGGCAGCCTGCTCCTTATCGACGGCATCAAACCTGCGGAGAAACAGATTACCTTTCAAAGCGGCGTCTCTCTGCCTGACCCGGCTGAGCTAGGGCCTCATCCCAGGATTCGCCGCTGGGATCAGGGGAAGGATGCCCCGGCTGCCGGCATTACCATCACGGCTGATTGGATCCCCCTGGAAAACGGTTTGGAAGTCCGCTTTAGCGGCGACACCTTCCGGAGCGGCGATTACTGGCTGGTACCTGCGCGGACGGCTACCAGAGAGACCCAGGGGCACATAGAATGGCCTTTTGACGACCTAACCGGTGCACCTTTGGCCCAATCTCCCTTGGGAATACAGCATGCGTATTGTCCCTTAGCATTGGTAAAAAGTGCCAACCAGGCTTTTTTACCACCTCAGCCCACCGACTGCCGCAAGATCTTCCCCCCTCTGATTGAGGTGGCCGAAGAGGTCGGCCCGGGCCAGGTGTGCTGCACCATTATTGTGGGGAATGGCCAAGACAGCCACGGCGACTTCGACGATCTGCAGGAGGCCATAGAAGTCATTAAAAGCCTGCCGACCGACAGGGGCTACCAGATCTGCCTCCTCCCCGGTGACTATGAAGGAAATTTCATAATTTCCGGCCTGCAGAAACTCACCATCAAGGGCTGCCGCTGGCAGACCCTCATCCATCCTAAAGACCCCGACGAACCGGTATTTCAGCTGATCGATTGTCAAAGGATTGTCCTGCAAGATCTCGACATCGTGCAGATGACCGGCATCGGCATAGAAGCCCATCACACTGCCAATGGCAAACTCTCTGATCTGGAAATCCGGGCCAATAGAATTCATGCCAAAACGCACGCCATTAAAGTGACCGGCGGGAAAAACATCGCCATCCAGGACAATCAGATCGTCATGCTTGACTCGGAGGCCAGCCGTGCCGCCATTTTCCTGGCAGGGGAGGAAGGGCTCATTAAAGACAATATTATTTCGGTGGAGCCTGCCCAGAAGAACAAACAGGTAATCGATATCGGCGATAAAGAAACCTATCCCAACCCCCTGTACGAGTGTACTGACCCGAAAATTCTTTACCGAGAGAAGAAATTCAAGAAATATGCAAATCATGTCTGGCAGAATCCTCGCGACATGGTCAATTGGATGCCAACTGCAATCTACCAGGGCTCTGGCGGCATCCAGATCGGCGGAGGATCGGAAGCCGTCAGGATTATCGGCAACCGTATCCTGGGCGGCTCCTGGAATGGCATCACCCTCGGTGATTTTCCCGAAGACTTGCTGGCGAGATATCAAGATTATAGAAATTCTGTCGTTTTTAATAGATTGGACCCTCCAGCTAAAGAAATCCTTGCTGGCCAGTTCAAAAGTTTCCTGTACGACATCTCTATCCAGGACAACCACATCCAGGGTATGGGTCTGAACGGCATCGGGGTTTTAGGGTTCTTCTCGCAGAAAAATATCGGCGAAATCGTCTGCGTTGAGGGCCTGGCCATTACGAATAATCTGATAAAAGATTGCCTCAGACAGTTGCCCGATTATCTCAAGCAGCTCCCCTCAGGAGACAAGGCCGACCTGCTCCCGGAAATGGGTTTTGGCGGTATAGCCCTGGCCGACTGCGAAAAGGTGGTCATTCGGGAAAATACCATCCAGGACAACGGTGAGAGTCATCTGGTGCCGGTCTGTGGCATATTTATGCTGCATGGCGAGAAAGTGGATATCTCCGATAACCGTATCCTGAATAATGGCAGGCGGGATACCACTACTACGGGCGGCATCCAACCGGGCTGGCGAGGCGGGATTGTCATCGCCTTGAGCTTTAGAGAAATGATCCGGGAATATATCCAGGAGAAAGAGCTCTTTTATCACGATGGCATTCCGGCGGTAAAAATTCACCATAATATTGTGACGCAACCCGTGGGTCGGACGATCTCCCTCATTGCCTTCGGACCGGTCTCCATCGTCGGCAACCAACTGACCTCCCTGGGGGTTGATAACTCAAGCCTGGCCGCCTTATTAGCCGGCTGTGTGTTTATTCAGAACCTGGGGGTCTCCAAAGATCTGCTCGCAGCCATGCTGTTGCCATCCTATCGCGCCATGGCCCGGACTGCTCCCATGACCACCCACGTTTCGGTCCAGGCGCAGGCGGGAATAGGTGCAGCTGCCGCCCTGCTCTATCTCCCCAGCGGCAGAATTCTGTTTGACAATAATCAGGTCACGCTGGATATGCTGACCCCCGGCACGCAAGGCGCCATAAGTTCTCAACTCCTGGTCTCCCTTGATGACGTTTCTTATAGCAGCAATCAGGCGGAATGCACCTCATTTTTCGACGTCCTCTTTTTCGACGTGGGCCTGGTCGGCGCAACCGTCCGCACCTGCAACAACCGCTTCCAGGAAGGTTTTACCTTGACGCCCTGCTCCCTGTTCTCCCTGGGTTTCATGAATACCGTGGTGGGCAATCAGGCCACCCATTGCCTGATACCTCTGGGAATACCGATGTTTGTTCAATATTCGGCCAATTCCATCCTCGTCAACTTCAACTGCGCGCCATTGTATGAAACCACTGCGTCTTATTTCAAAGTGCAAAGCTTTGCCAAACAATAGTTCGGCTCCCCGCAGAAGGAGCCAATGAGGTATTTCCATGGAAAAGAGACAGATCAGTGACGATGAGTTTGTCGGTAAACTTGATGCCTCTTTAGATATGCTCGAGACCAGGCGCGCCGAGGACCTGGAACGCAGCAAACTTTTCCATACGGTGAAAAATAAAGCCCTGAGGCGGGAACAGAGCCGCCTGGCGGGAAAACTCGGCCAAAACCATCCCAGGGTCAAGCAGATGGCCTCCAGACTGGCATACCGCGAAAAAATGCTAGTCGATCTTGAGGAGGAAGCTGCACGGGCCCAGGTTCGGGTCCCCGCCTTTGAAGCCGACCAATGGCTGGTTCATGGAGTCGTGCTGGATAAGAATCGGAAAGGGAAGAGCGGCCTGACTATCGGTATTTTTGATGCCAAGGGGAAATGGCGCCAGGATTTCGGCTACGGCTGCACCGATGCCCGCGGCTACTTTTCCATTATACATACCCCCAAAGCTGCCGCTCAGATGGAAGCAAAGGTTCTGCCCCAGTATTATCTCTATGTCCTGGATCAGGCTCAGAGAATCCTGCTAAAAGATACGACCCCTCTCCCCCTGGAGGCCGGCTATATGTACTATCGCCGTCTCCTGCTTGCCGATAGTGCCGGGGTGTGTCAGGCACCTCCAACAGATTATACCGAGGGGACGATGGCTCCCCCTGACATCTGGATAGTACGCGGCCGGGTAGTTGACGAGAAGGGCAATGGCCTTGATGGCTTGACTGTGACCGTATATGATGAGGACCTCTTTTTTGATGACCGGCTCGGCAGAGTCAAGACCATGAATGACGGCTACTACGAACTTCGCTACCGGACGGAAGATTTCCGGGACCTCATCGAGGCCAGACCCGATCTCTACGTCCAAGTACTGGATAAAGAAGGCAGACAATTATGCGCGCAGCCGGCCAAGACCAGATTTGCAGCCGGGCGGCGGGAGGTCATAAACCTTAGCGTCAAAAAGAGGAGATAATACTATGCGGCAGGACCGGGAAGCGCAAGAGCTGTATTTCGGCCATGCCCCGGTTCCTGCCGAAAAAGGCCGGCAGGGCTCCGGGTTAATGTCAGAAATTCCCCTCGTACCAACCAGTAGCCTCATCTTCTATTGAGTTATTTGCATAGTTCACAGGTGACATATAAGTCATGAAAATTAGTAAGGCAGGCCTTGGGTGCCCGCCCTTATGAGGTTCGGCCTAGCCTTCCAAAAGTTCCAGGCGGACGCCGTCGCCAGGTTTGGGGGCCGGGGCCAGGCGATAGATGCGGTCAGCGTATTCCCGAAAGAGGCTGACGTCGTGATGGCTAATGACCAGGAGCTGGAAATTGAGCTTCTGGGCGATGGTGTGGATGATGGCCATGAGGCGGGGGACCAGGTCGGGGCGCAGCCAGCAGTCCTGTTCGTCCAGGATGAGAAAACGCCGGTGCTCCCGGTCCGGCAGCTGGGACAAAGCGATGAGGCGGAGCCCCACGGAAATGATGTTACACACCGAACCGCCCTGGCCGGTGAGGATATCCTCCCGCTGCCCGTCCCGCTCCACCGCAAAGCTGATGGTGGCCTTGCCCCTTTTGACCTCGGTGCTGCTCACCACCTTAAGGTCCTGTTCCAGGATTTCCTGGAGGGCGTAGGTCAGATTCCGCTCCACTTCGGCCAGGATATCCCCGAAGAGGTTCTGGGACAAGGCGTCCAGCCGGGTGGCAATGCCCGGAGCCAGCCCTAAAAACGCGGTGAGCTCCTCGTGCTGTGTGCGGGCCTGCTGTTGGCGGATCTGGAGCATCTGCCGCCGCACCTGCAGGGCCTGAAACCGCTGCCGGACTTCCTCCGGTCGGGGCAACTGATTGCCCGCCGCAGGTGTCACGACGCGGCCTCGGTCTGCTGCTCTTCCATGGCAGCCAGGCTATCCTTGATTTCCCGGACATGCTCCTCATATTGGGCCACCCGGGTCTCGTTTTCCCGGCGCCGGGCCTCCAGAATCTCCTCCAGAGCGGCGATGTCGCTGGTGCCGTATTCTTTTTCTGCCGCGGCTCGCAGCTTGGCCAGGTTTTCCTCCAGATTTCTGATGTTCGCCTCGGTGGTGATTTTCAGATTGTGCAGATTGGCGTGTTCTTTTTTGAGGGCCTCCAGCTTCTGCTGCACCGCGCTGTCCCGGGAGGAGACGTCGCCGGAGGGGGTGCTACTCTTGGTTTTGGCCATGCATAACCTCCTCGTAAAGTTCCCAGATCATGGCGTCAATGGGGTCCGCCGGGTTTAAGTTGGCTTCCAGAAAGGACTTCAGCCCCACTCCCTCCGTGGTTTTGCGCATCATGAGATTTTCCAGGCCCCGGATGAACAGGGATTCGTCCACGGTGTCAGGGTGACTGGCCGCCTCCTCCGGGAAAGGGAGAAAGACCTCGGCAAAGGGGCGGTGGGGCAGGGGAATGACTTCGGGCGCCGCCAGTCCGGGGCGCCAGAGGGACACGGCCGGCTCCCGATTCTGGGTGTAGATGCTCCGGCTCAGGCGGCTGATGCCCCCTGGATTGCACCAGAGGGTCCGCCCCCGCCGTTGCGGCGGTTTGGGGGTGTGGATGTGCCCGTTGACCACCAGATCGATGCCCGGGAGTTCCTTCAGGGTCCATCTGCCGCTGTCGTAATCGGGAAATTGCAGATCATGATGGCTCACCCAGACCACATGGTCATAGCCCTCCGGATCGATACCCTGGGGCAGGGGTGTCCAATCCGGGCTGGCGCCGATGAGCACTCTCCGCCCCCCCAGAGAAACGGCCCCCACAGGCCCGGCCTCGGCCAGCAGGGTGACAACCTGGGCCGCAGCCAGAACCGCCAGAGAGACATCCCGGGTCAGGCGGGCTTCGTGTTTATCATGATTGCCCACCAACACCCAGGGTTTCACCGGCCGGAACAGCTCCACGAGGTCCACCAGGAGGTGATTGGGGTTGTTCCGGGGCAGATGAAACAGGTCTCCTAAGATAATGGGCAGATAATTCTGCTGCGTGGCCAGATCAAGAGCAAAGGACAGCTTGCCCAGGATGGTGCGGCAGTAATCATCCATCCGCCAGCCGGGGGGCGAAGCGGCCAGGTGCGGGTCGCCGATGAACAGCAGGCCGTTGTATTCCGGGAGGGGGCTCTGCATCCGGACCGTTTCAGGCATGACGGCTCTCCAAAAAGTGCTCCATATCCAGGGGGCTGCCGCACAGGGGGCAGACTCCCGCAGCCTGTAGATATTCCTGAATTTCGGCCTTTTTTTCCTGAAGCTGCCGGGTTGCCTGGTCCAGGCGGTTCTGCTCCCGGCTGAGGCTTGCCTCGGCCTGACCCAGGGCGGCCAGGGAGTGCTCCAGGTCAGCAGTGGCTTCCAGTTCCGGCGGCGGCAGGACTTTTGCCAGGAGGCCGGCCACCCCCTCCCGGCGCTGCCGCAGTTCGTGCTGGCCGCCCAGGTCTGTTAGGAGGACGTGGAGTTGGCTCACCTCGTCGAGCCGGGGCGGGGGCAGGTGCCGGGCCAGGACAGTATGACGGTCCTGCAAAATCCCGGTTTTTTCCGCTAGCTGGCCCATGGCCTGAACAGATCCGGATAATCCCTTCACTTCTGCCAAGTCCGGGGGGACCGTAAGATCGGCCAGGAACTGAGAAATCGTCTGGGCCCCATCCAACCGGCTCTGGATGGCCCGGCTCTGACGCAGCAGGGCCTCCAGCTCGGCAGTGGCGGCCAAGTCAGGGGGGGCTGCAAGGGGAGTCAGAGTCTGAGAAGTTGCCTGGGCCTCATCGAACCGGCCCTGGGTGGCCCGGCTCTGCCGCAGCAGGGCCTCCAGGTCGGCGGTGGCGGCCAGGACCGGGGGGGTGGCCAATTCGTCCAGAACGCCAGCTCGTAGGAACTCCCAGCGGTTCTGCCGGGTTTTTTCTTGCAGTTCGGTTACTATCAGGTTCAGGCCGCTGATATCCTGCCAGACGGGCGGGCCCTCCAGGGAACTGAGAATTTCCCGGGACTGCCCGGCTGCGGCCAACCCGGCGTGCATCTCCTGGAGGCGGTTGATCACCTCGGCCAGGCGGGGAATCTCGCTTTCGGTCCGAATAATGAGGGCATAAAGCGATTCCGCCAGTTCAATGCGGTCTGCCAGGTCATCCAGGGGTTCCAACTCTTTTAACTGTTCGGCAATGGCGGCCAGCTCTGCGTCCAGGGCCTTCCGGGTGTTCTTGGCAGAATCAATCCGCCGCTTCAGGGCCTGCTGCATTTTGAGGAGGTAATCGGCTTCCGTGGAGGCGGCGAAAAATCCCGCCGCGTGGGAGCCGGGCCGGTCCAGGAGAAAGATGGGCTGGCGCTGATTGCCGATGTGAATATCCAGGTCGTCGGTGTCCGTTTTCACCGGCTCCAGGCGGAGCAGGGCCCGGACATCCTCCGGCACCTCGCGCCCGAACTTGTGATATTCCTCGGGGGGGTCGGCAGCACCGGGTTTTTCCGGATCGGTCCGCTGAATCAGGTAGGAGGCACTGGTCTCCCGTCGCTGCCAGGAAATTATTTCCCCGGAGTCCAGTTCCAGGCGGACCAGGGCCTGATTGGCGCCGTGGCGGATGACATTTTTAGGTGCCGGGTTGGCCACCAGATGTCGGATGGCCTCCACGATGGCGCTCTTGCCGATGTTGTTGGGACCGCTGATCACCGTTACCCCGGGAGAGAGCTCGATCTCGGAGGCCCGGTGCGCCATGAAATTTTCAATCCGGATTTTTCGGATCATCGCCTGTTGGTTAGGAAAAGGTTTTCGGTTTTACCGAGAAAATCCGCCTGATTCCCACTTTACAAAAGGGGGACTTAAAGGAGTCCTCATTAATAATTATATTATAAAGATATGCATGGAAAGCTGGTATAATTGAGATGGTCGCCAAACGATCTCAATATGATACCCGAGCTTTCCATGCAAGCAGATGATATCAAGCAGCTCGAGATAATGCAACGGAAGACCGATTTTTTAAAAAAACCTTTGACAGGACAGGCAAAAAAAGGTAATAATGCAAATTGACTTTGCATAAAAGTTCACATAGTCCTTTTTTATGTAATAACAAAACGTTATAAGAGGTGGCCGGTAGATGATTGACATTGATTGGACATTGTTTATGCAGATTGCCAATTTCCTACTCCTGGTCTTTCTCTTGAACATGGTTTTGTTCCGACCCATCCGAGGAACCCTGAAAGCGAGGCAGAGTCTTTTTTCTGGCCTGCAATCAGATGTCTCCTCCCTCAAGGAATCGGAGCAGGACGTGCGCCAGAATATCCACAGCGAGCTGCTCTCGGCTCGCAAAAGTGGGATAACCAAGCGCGACATGCTCAAGCAGGAGGGCGGCGCCATGGAAGCCGGAATGATGGAAAAGGCCAAAGCGGAGGTTGACGAAGAAATGGCACGTATGGCAGAGAAGATTAAAGCTGACGTCGCCGCCGCCCGGGATGCCCTGAGACCTCAAGCTCAGTCCTTTGCCCTTGATCTGGCTACCAAAATCTTGGGGAGGGAAATGGCATGAGGTGTGGTGCAATGAATGGCTTATGGGTCCGAGGAGCCTTGCTGGGTGGTGTTGCCGGTTTAGCCCTGGCCGGCGCTGCCTGGGCCAGCGAAGCGGGTGGCCATGGGGGTATTGACGCCGCCAAACTTAACGACCTGCTGTGGCGAACCGTGAATTTCGTCATTTTTGCCGGGATTCTCTACAAACTGGCGGCAAAGCCCATCAAAGAGTTTTTCGCCAGCCGAAAGAATACTATCGGCCAGGAGCTGCAAGACCTGGAAGGCCAGAAAATCTCGGTACAGAAGGCCCTGAAGGAAGCCAAGGCGCAATTGGCCGCAGTGGCCGCGGAACGGGAACAGATCATCCAGCAGTACATCGCCGAGGGTGAGGCCGAAAAGGCCAAGATTCTCGCCAAAGCCGAGCAGTCGGCCCAGCGCCTGAAAGACATGGCGGTCGTGACCATCGAAGCTGAAACCAAAAAAGCGGCTGCGGATCTGAAACGGGAAATCGTGGAAACCGCGGTCCAGCTTTCCGAACAGCTTATCAAAGAAAGAATCGTCGCCGAAGACCAACAGCGGTTGGTTGATGACTATTTAGCAAAGGTGGTGGAAGCTCATTGATTAACCTATCTCTTGCACGTCGCTACGCCAAAGCCTTGCTGAGCATCGGCAAGGAAGATGGCCGGTTTAAGGAATACGGCGAGGAGCTGAGCTCCTTTGCTTATCTTCTCGAACGAGAAGCGGAGCTGCAAAACGCCATCGTCAACCCCATGTATGCGAGTGACGATCGTAAAAAGGTCCTGGATAAAATCCTGGAAATGATCCAACTCAGCCCCATCGTCACCAACTTCATCAATCTCCTGTTTGACAAACAACGCATCGATGGCGTTCTCCAAATTAATGCAGTCTATCAACAACTGGTCGATCAGCTGGAGAATATCAGCCGCGCCAAGGTCACCACGGCGACTCCTCTGGATGAGGAGATGATCGATCGCATCCGCCAGGCGCTGGAAAAGATTACCGGGGGTACGGTGGTCCTGGAAGTCGCCGATGATCCGAAAATCATCGGCGGTATTGTGGCGCAGGTGGGCGATCTGGTGCTCGACGGCAGCGTGCGGACCCAGCTCCAGAGTTTAAAAGAAACTTTGATAAGAGGTGAGGTTGCTTAAATGGAAATCAGAGCAGAAGAAATCAGTCAAATTATCCGTTCCCAAATCAAGGATTACGAAAAAAAGGTGGAAGTGGCGGAAACCGGCACCGTGCTCTCCGTCGGTGACGGTATTGCCCGCGTTTCCGGCGTAGAAAAATGCATGGCCATGGAATTGCTGGAATTCCCCGGCGGCATTTTCGGCATCGCCCTGAACCTGGAAGAAGATAACGTCGGTTGCGCTATTCTGGGCGAGGTCACCGAGATCAAGGAAGGTGACCTTGTGAAGCGCACCGGCCGTATCGCGGAAGTGCCCGTCGGCGATTCCTGTTTGGGCCGCGTTCTGGACCCGGTGGGCGCTCCCATTGACGGCAAGGGCCCCGTGGAAGCCAAGGAATTCCGCCGCATCGAGTTGAAGGCCCCCGGCGTCATCGAACGCCAGCCGGTGAACGAGCCCATGTATACCGGCTACAAGGCCATCGACGCCATGACCCCTGTGGGACGGGGTCAACGGGAATTGATCATCGGCGACCGGCAGATCGGCAAGACCGCCCTGTGCGTTGACTCCATCATCAACCAGAAGGACTCCGGCGTCGTTTGCATCTATGTTGCCATCGGGCAGAAAAAATCCACGGTGGCCCAGGTGGTGGACGCCCTGGAGCGCCACGATGCCATGAAACACACCATCGTCATCTCTGCCACCGCCAGTGAACCTGCCCCGTTACAATACGTTGCGGCCTTCGCCGGCTGCACCATGGGGGAATTCTATCGGGATTCCGGCCGCCACGCCCTTATCATTTATGACGACCTGTCCAAGCAGGCCACGGCGTATCGTCAGATCTCCCTGCTCCTCCGCCGTCCTCCGGGCCGGGAAGCCTTCCCCGGCGATATTTTCTATAACCACTCCCGGTTGCTGGAGCGGGCCGCCAAGCTCAATATCGACTTGGGAGGCGGTTCCCTCACGGCCCTGCCCATCATCGAAACCCAACAGGGCGACGTGTCGGCCTACATCCCCACCAACGTTATCTCCATTACCGACGGTCAGGTCTATCTGGAGCCCGCTCTTTTCTTTGCTGGCGTCCGTCCGGCCATCAACGTCGGTCTGTCGGTTTCCCGGGTCGGCGGCGCCGCCCAGGTGAAAGCCATGAAACAGGTGGCCGGTTCTCTCCGCCTGGACCTGGCCCAGTACCGGGAACTGGCCGCGTTTGCCCAGTTCGGCTCCGAACTCGACAAAGCCACGCAGGCTCAGCTCAACCGTGGTATCCGTCTGGTGGAAATCCTGAAGCAGCCGCAGTATGAGCCTCTTCCCATGGAAAAGGAAATCACCATCCTTTATGCCGGCACCCGGGGAATCCTGGATGATCTGCCCGTGGACGTCCTGGGCAGCTTTGAAAAGCAGCTCTACGAATACATCGGCAACAAGCATCCGGAGATCTTTGCGACTCTGAAGGAAGCCAAGGAAATTAACGCCGATCTGGATGCCAAGATGAAAGCCGCCCTGGAGGCCTTCAAGGCTGATTTCAAAGCCAGCCTGGCCGCCTGATGACCGGCGCTCACCGGAAATCAAGGAGGGTAAAATAGTATATGCCAACATTACGAGATATCAGGCAAAAAATTGCGGCGGTAAAAAAGACGCAGCAGATCACCAAGGCCATGAACATGGTCTCGGCGGCCAAGCTGCGCGGCTCCCAAATCCGTATGGAGCAGTTCCGTCCCTATGCCGGGGCCTTCAAGCAGATGCTGGCCAGCATTGCCTCCCGGGTGGAACCGGAAGCCCACCCCTTTTTCAACCGGGCCGAAACGGTGGAAAAAGTGGAACTGGTCCTCATGACCTCCGACCGAGGTCTTTGCGGCAGCTTTAATATGAACCTGATCAATGCCGCGGAAAAATTCATTAAACAGAAAAAGGCCGAGGGCATTGAGGTGGTCCTGACCACCGTGGGACGCAAAGGACGGGATTACTTCCGCCGCCGGAAAGCCGACATCCGGGAATTTTACGTTGACGTCTGGAATAAATTCGATTTCTCCAACGCTCAGGTCGTGGCCCGGGATGCCGTAAGTCCTTTTACCAATGGCGAGGTCCAGGAAGTATACCTGATTTATTCCAACTTCGTGAACATGGTGGTCCAGAGGCCGGTTTTGGTGCCCTTGCTGCCCATCATTCCGGAAGCCGCCATCGAAGGCGCGGTCACTCAGGAATACCTGACAGAACCTCCGGCGGACGAATTCCTGGGATATCTGCTCCCCCGCTATATCAATGTCGTGGTTTATCAGGGTTTCCTGGAAAACTCCACCAGTGAGCATGCTGCCCGGATGACCGCGATGGATAACGCCAGCAGCAATTGTAAAGAAATGATAACGTCGCTTACCATGGTGATGAACAAGGCTCGGCAGGCGGCTATTACTAAAGAATTAATGGATATCATCGGCGGCGCCGAGGCCTTGAAAGGCTAAGCCGCCCACTGAGGAGGACCTTAAAAACATGATTATTGGAAAAATTTCCCGTGTCATCGGCCCGGTTGTGGACGTTGAATTTGAGGAAGGACATCTTCCCCATATTTTGGACGCCTTGTTAATCACCAACCCGGCCATCGACGACACCGAAGACAACCTGGTCGTCGAGGTTGCCCAGCACCTGGGCAATAACGTGGTGCGCACCATCGCCATGGACACCACCGATGGTTTGGTTCGGGGTGCACCGGTCAAGGCCACCGGCAAACCCATTGCCGTGCCCGTCGGCCACGAAGCCTTGGGTCGCGTTCTCAACGTGGTGGGCAAACCCGTGGACGGCCTGGGTCCGGTCACCGCCAAGAACTATTACGCCATCCACCGCCCGGCCCCCGCCTTTGTGGATCAGGACACCACCGTTAAAGTTCTGGAAACCGGTGTTAAGGTTATCGACCTCCTGGTCCCCTTCCCCCGTGGCGGCAAGATGGGGATGTTCGGGGGCGCCGGCGTGGGCAAGACCGTTATCATGATGGAAATGGTCCACAACATCGCCATGCACCACGGCGGCATCTCCGTGTTCGCCGGCGTGGGCGAGCGCACCCGGGAAGGCAACGACCTGTACCTGGAAATGAAGCACTCCGGCGTTCTCCCCAAATGCGCCTTGATTTACGGTCAGATGACCGAACCCCCCGGCGCCCGCGCCCGGGTGGCCCTCACCGGTCTCACCGCCGCGGAGTACTTCCGGGATGAAGAAGGCCAGGACGTGCTGCTCTTTATCGATAACATCTTCCGTTTCACCCAGGCAGGTTCCGAGGTTTCGGCCCTGTTGGGCCGCATGCCCTCCGCCGTGGGTTACCAACCTACCCTGGGAACTGACTTGGGCGAATTGCAGGAACGCATCACCTCCACCAAGAAGGGCTCCATTACTTCAGTGCAGTGCGTTTATGTGCCCGCCGACGACTTGACCGACCCGGCCCCGGCCACCACTTTTGCCCACTTGGACGGCACCGTGGTGCTTTCCCGTCAGATCGCCGAGCTGGGCATCTACCCCGCCGTGGATCCGCTGGACTCCACCTCCCGGATTCTGGATCCCATGGTCCTGGGCGAGGAGCATTACCAGGTATCCCGGCAGGTGCAGATGATCCTGCAGAAGTATAAGGAACTGCAGGACATTATCGCCATCCTCGGCGTCGACGAACTATCCGATGATGACAAAATCACCGTGGCCCGGGCCCGGAAGATTCAGCGCTTCCTGTCCCAGCCCTTCTTCGTGGCCGCCACCTTCACCGGCATGGAAGGCAAGTTCGTATCAGTGCCCGAAACCGTGCGCGGCTTCAAGGAAATCATCGAAGGTAAACACGACGACCTGCCGGAACAGGCTTTCTATATGGTCGGCGGCATCGAAGAGGCCGTAGCCAAAGCTGAGCGCTTAGCGGCTATGGGCTAAGCCCTCTGATCGAAGGGGGAATCATGGCAGATAAAAGCCTATTGTTGGAAGTCGTTACTCCGGATCGGCAGGTGGTTTCCACCGAAGTGGACATCGTCGTCCTACCCGGAGTGCAAGGCCAGTTCGGCGTCCTGGTGAACCACATCCCCTTCCTCTCCGCTCTGGAGATCGGGGAAATGTACTACCGCAAAGGCGGCCAGATAGATTATATCTTCGTGGGCGGCGGTTTTGCGGAAGTCACCGGGGAGAAGGTCACCGTCCTGGTGGACTCCGCCGAACGGGGTAAGGAAATCGATATCGAGCGGGCCAAGCGGGCCCGGGAGCGGGCGGAAAAACGCCTGGCCGCCGGCCGCACCGCCGAACTCGACTGGGCCCGGGCCGAAGCCGCCCTGCGGCGCTCCATCGCCCGCATGAAGGCGGCCAGCCACTAGCAGTTGTATACCTGTTAAGGAATAAACTAAAGAGGCAAGTCTATCCGGCTTGCCTCTTTTTTTCCCTGGCCGCCAGCCAAAAATAAGGCAGGGCGCTTCTCACCCTGCCTCGTGTCTCAGGCCGTTTATCGGCGTTCGGACCTTATCGCCCCAGGCGCCTCCAGGCAAACCCCCCTAACCCCAGAAGCCCTGAGCCCAGCAGGAGCAAGGAGCCGGGCACAGGGGTGATGGTGATGGAGGGGTCCTGGGAAATAATAAAGGCGTGGTTGGTACTGGTGACCCCGACAATGTCCCCGGCGGCATTGATGCCCGTTGCCGCCATCAGGGAGACGCCGGGAGGCAGGTTGACCACCAAATCGTTGAGATCTTGAACTGCCCAGGCATTATCATCGTCCCAGAAGCAGGCTCTTCTGACATTGGCGGCATTATAGGTAAAACCCACCGTCTGGTTGCTGTCATTGACGTCAAAGGCGTAACTGTAATAATCATAGCCGCCATAAACTCCCTGTCCGCCTAAACCGGCTAACGCTACCACGAAGCCGCTGTAGAGCGGTGACCAAAAAGCCTGGCGGACGCCGCTGTCGGTTTCAGCCACACCGATAATCAAGCCGGCGTTGTTGATGGCATTGGCCTCACCCGAACCGGTGTCTGGATCGGTTCGAAGAGTCCCCATCTTCACCATACCTGTCCCCTCAGTCCAATAGAAGGGGCGATCATGGTTGGTATCATTTATGTCATATTTCTGGGTATGGGAAAAACCCACGATCTGTTGGGAATTATTGATATCCATGGCCCGGCCGGGGGCTAGATCCCCACCCAAGGAGCCCAGGACTTGAGGAGCCGCGGCCGCATTCCACCAGACCACCGCCTTCATGGAAGCATCGGCATTATTTGAAAAACCGACGATGTTGTTCGATTCATTCAGGGATTGCGCCAGGGTGTAAGGGAAGGGGCCGGACAGAATCTGGAGGACCTGGGAAGGGGCTCCTGCAGGTTTGTAAAAGCCTTGCTGGATATCGGTGCTATCCCAGCCCCAGCCGGCAATATTACCTGAGTTATTTACCCGATAGCCCCGGTAGTTTTTGCCCGGGGCCAGCGGGCCCAGGAGTTCCATGCCCAGGGCCTGAGTCCAGGAAAATCCTTGGAAGCCGCCGGCATAATTGATCCGGCCCACCACCTGGCGGCTGTCGTTCAGACCTGAAGCGGAGCTGCTGATGCCATCAAAGACCCCCAGATCCCGGAAGTAGTACGTGGGAGATGCCAGTCCATTACTGCTGGTGGCTAAAAGAACCAATACGATGAGCAATAATTGCCAAGGTATAGCTTTCTTCATGAGTTATCCTCCCAATTTAATCAATTTTCATAACATAAAAATTCAAAAGCTTGATCTAAATATTTAAACAATATGCAATATCTGTGCCATATTTCTTCATAAATATAACCAGTTAAAATATCAATAAATATTCTACTTCTCTTAATTAAATTAATTTTTAAATGTTTAATTATTGAAACATAAATTTATTGATATAATAATTTTATTAGTATTTATAGTCAGTTAATTGTGTTCATGAAATTAAACATTCATTCGAAAAGTTTAACAATGCTACAGCTAGCCACAGAACGGGTAAGTTACCTGGTTAGAGAGATGTCCGCCGCTTGGTCGCTAACCGCTAGACTCTTTATCTTAAATCCGCTCCCGAAGAAATCCTCCCTGACGGCTGCCAGATTAAAGCCAGCCTGACCGGTCTCCGGTTGTGCCCTTCTGACAACATGGCTCGGCCGCCTCAGGGCCAGCGCCTGGTATTGCCCACCGGTACTTTTTGTGCATTATTTTTCATTAAAAAGAGTTAACCTGATAGTCCATAAAGCAATTACATGGTAGTATAAAAATATCCCCGAAACATTTCTATCCGGCAAAGGAAAAAACAATGCACGTTTCTCTGACAAATATAGCCGCCGTGGTCCTGGCGGCCGGCAAGAGCACCCGGATGAAATCCCGGTTGGCCAAGGTTTTGCATCCCATCATGGGCAAACCCATGCTGGCCTACCCCCTGGAAACCCTGCAGGGCCTGGGGCTGGGCCAAATCGTGGTAGTGGTGGGGCACCAGGCCGAGGCCGTTAAGAGTCAATTCTCCCACTATCCCGTGGAATTTGTTGTTCAGGAGCCACAGTTGGGCACCGGGCACGCGGTCCAGGTGGCGGCGCCGGCCCTCACCGGCCTGCAAAAATGCGTTATCGTCCTGTGCGGCGATGTCCCTTTGTTGCAGGCTGATACCCTAAGGGAATTATACCAGCGGCATCAGGACACCGGCGCGGCGGCCACCGTCCTTACCGTGGAACTTTCGGTGCCGGGCAGCTATGGCCGCATTGTCAAAGACAGCCAGGGGAATGTTCTCAAAATCGTGGAGGCCCGGGACGCTACTCCCGCGGAATTATCAATCCGGGAAATTAATACCGGCATCTACTGCTTTCAACAGCCTTTTCTTTTGGAGGCGCTGCAAACCTTGCGGCCTGATAATGATCAACAGGAATTGTATCTTACGGACGTGATTGCCGCGGCCCGGGATCGGAATTTGCCCGTGGCCAGTCTCAAGACCGCAGATAAACAGAGCTTTCAGGGAATCAACACCCGGGTGGAGCTGGCCGCCGTGGCCTCCCTGGTGCGGCGGCAGATTAACGAAAAACACATGCTCAACGGCGTCACCCTCATGGACCCGGACGCCACCTACATCGAGAGCGAGGTGAGCATCGGGGCTGACACGGTCATCTTTCCCAACTGCTACCTCATGGGCCGCACCAGCATCGGGGAGGAGTGCCTGGTGGAGCCGAACGTCAAGATCAGCGACAGCCGCATCGGCAGCCGGGTCACCATAAAAATGGGCACGGTCATCGCCGAAAGCCAGGTGGCCGATGAGGTCCAGTTGGGCCCCTACGCCCACCTGCGGCCCCTGAGCGACCTCCGGCTCAAGGCCAGGGTGGGGAACTTCGTGGAAGTGAAAAAATCGGTGCTCCATGCCGGGGTCAAGGCCAATCACCTCACGTATATCGGTGATGCTGATATCGGCGAGGGGGTCAATGTGGGGGCCGGCACCATCACCTGCAATTATGACGGCAAAAATAAGTTCAAAACCACCATCGAGGCCGGGGCCTTTATCGGCAGCAACACTGCCCTGGTGGCGCCGGTGACGGTGGGGGAAGGCGCCTACGTCGGCGCCGGTTCCACCATTACCAAGGATGTGCCCCCGCATAAGTTAGCTGTTGCCCGGGGGAGACAGGTCAACTTAGACCGCAAAATAAAAAAAAGTTAAGGGTATAAGGAGTTACCTATGTGTGGAATAGTCGGTTACCTCGGCGCCAAAGAAGCCATGCCCATTCTGCTGGATGGACTGAAGAGATTGGAATACCGTGGCTATGACTCCGCCGGCATGGCGGTGATGGGCGACAACGGCATGGACATCCGCCGCAGCGTCGGCAAGCTCAAGGAACTGGAAACGCAACTGCTCACGTCACCCTTACGGGGCTCCGTGGGCATCGGCCACACCCGCTGGGCCACCCATGGCCGGCCCACGGAAAATAACGCCCATCCCCATCAGGTGGGCCATATTGCGGTGGTCCACAACGGCATTATCGAAAATTATCTGGAGTTAAAAAAGCAGCTTATGGCTGAAGGCCACACCTTCACTTCGGAAACCGATACCGAGATCATCTCGCAACTCATCTATAAGTACAGCTCCCAGGGGGCTGCCTTCGCCGAGGCGGTGCGGCTGGCCCTGCACCAGGTGCGCGGTTCGTATGCCATCGTGGTCATCAATGCCCGGGAGCCCCGGAGCATCATCGGCGCCCGGAAAGAAAGCCCCATGATCCTGGGCCTGGGGAACGGCGAAAATTTCCTGGCCTCGGACGTCCCTGCCATCCTGTCCCATACCCGCCGCATGGTATTCCTGGAAGATAATGACCTGGTCATCATGACCGACGCCGGGGTGACCATCCAGGATCTGGCCGGCAACCCCCTGGACCGCCCGGTGACCAACATCACCTGGAGCCCGGCCATGGCGGAGAAAGCCGGGTATAAACACTTCATGCTTAAAGAGATCTTTGAGCAACCCCGGGCCCTCATCGATACCTTCCGGCACCGAGTCGACCCCCATCAGGGGGAAATCATCCTGGAGGAATTTCACCTGACCCCGGAGGAGGTCAAACGGCTGCAGAAAATCACCATGGTGGCCTGCGGCACCTCCTTTCATGCGGCCCTGGTGGGGAAATTTCTGCTGGAGAGCCTCTGCCGCCTGCCTGTAGACGTGGATCTGGGGTCGGAGTTCCGCTATCGGGATCCCTTTGTCAATCCTGAAACCCTGCTCATCAGCATTTCTCAGTCGGGGGAAACCGCGGACACGTTGGCCGGACTGCGGGAGGCCAGATCCAAGGGGGCCCGCTCTCTGGCCATCTGCAATGCCGTGGGGTCTTCCATTGCCCGGGAGTCCGAGAGCGTTTTTTACACTCACGCCGGACCGGAAATCGGGGTAGCCTCCACCAAGGCCTTCACCACCCAACTGGTTTCCCTCTATCTTATCGGGCTGTACCTGGCCAAGGAGCTGGGATATCGCTCCGCCGAGCAGATCCGGGGAGATCTGCAGGCCTTGTTTCAGCTCCCCACCCTGCTCCAGGAGGTCCTGGACGGGGACCAGGTCATCAGGGAAATCGGCCAGAACTATATGAAGGCCAACAACTTTCTCTATCTGGGCCGGGGCATCCACTATCCCATCGCCCTGGAAGGGGCCTTGAAGCTCAAGGAAATTTCCTATATTCACGCCGAGGGCTATCCCGCCGGGGAGATGAAACACGGCCCCATCGCCTTGATTGACGAGCACATGCCGGTGGTGGTGTTGGCCACCCGGAGTCCGGTCTTTGAAAAGATGATGTCCAATGTGGAGGAGGTCATCGCCCGCCGGGGCCGGGTCATTGCGGTGAGCGAGGCTGATAATTTCACCGTGAGGGAGAAAGTTGAGACCACCCTGCCCGTCCCCGCCACGAGTCTGGAATTATCACCTATCCTGCTGACGCTGCCCCTGCAGTTGCTGGCCTATCACATCGCCGACCTGCGGGGCACCGACGTGGATCAACCCCGAAATCTGGCCAAGAGCGTGACGGTGGAGTAAGGACGGCTAAATTTTAATCCGGCTTACCAGGCAGGCCCGGCAGGACCCGGAGCGGAAGCGGGCCGCGTCCGAGAGGGAAAGAACCCCCACCAGGTCCTGGGGTCGGTCTTTATAGACAAAAATGCGGTGCAGGTCGGCAAAGATCAGCCGCTTGATGACGGTCAGAAGCAACTCCTCCTGATCACAGACCACCACGGGGGAACTCATGACGAGCTTAGCTTCGGTTTCAGGATCCAGGCCATGCAAATAAGCCATTACCAGGTCTGATTTGGAAACCACCCCGGTGGGCTGGCCGCTGGAGTCGGCCAGGGGGACCGCCCCGAACTTGAACTCGGCCAGGCCGCCCATGACGTCGAATAAACTATCGGTCTCAGAAAAAACGGTCACCTCCGGAGTCATCACCTCCCGAACCAGGAAGCTTTCGTCCCAGTTCAGGTCATCCTGCCGTTCCCGGCGCTGCAGCAGGCTCCGGTCGCAGCGATAGCAGAAACGATACAGCATACCCACGATATCGGGAAAAGCCAGCACGCCGATGACGGCTTCATTCTCCCCGCCCCTGACGTAAAGACGATGTACTCGAAATTCCCGCATCTGATCCAGGGCCACATCCAGGGAATCCTGGGGCTGGCAGAACAGGGGCGGCCCCACCATAATGCTCTCCAACGGCGTCTGTAAAGGCAGGCCGCCATAATAGGCCGTCATCAGGTCGGTCTTGGAAACCACTCCCAGGGCCGCCTGGTCCTGGCCCATGACGAGTAAGGCGTTCACCTTGAACTTGGTCATGGCTCGAATGGCCTGGTCCAGAAAGGCATTCTGATCCAGTCGGATGACCTGCCGGCGCATAGCTTCCTGAACCGTCAGACCTTTCAATACCTGGAGATGATCGATGATCGGCATAACCTTCTCACCGGCAGGCCGCGGCGGCGCCGGTCAACTTTTCCAACAGGCTGTTAAATACTCGGGAAATATAAACAATTCCCACAACCTGTCCGGCATCGATAACCGGTATGCGCCGCACATGTTTTTTAATCATGATGTCCAGGACATGGAGCAGGTGCGTGTCCGGGGTGATGGTGATGAGGTCGGTGGTCATGATGTCCCCCACCAGCATCTTGCCGGCCTGGTGGCAGGCGGCGTCGATGATGCCCGAAAGTTCCAGGTCGCTCATCTCCCCCCAGATATGAATGTGTTTGGGACGGATGAGCAGAAAGATATCGTACATGGAAAGCATGCCCACCAGCTTCCCCTGGTGATCCGTCACCATCAGGCCGAACACCCGCTCCCCGGTGGCTTCGGCGGCCTGCCGGAAAACCTGCACTGCAGCGGTGATGGTCTGCTCCGGAGTGACCGTCAGGAAGCGTGGTTCCATGACATCTTTGGCAAATTCTCCCATGCCCCTACCCCTCTAAATCGGTTTTCGGTTTTCAATTTAGTGATTATATCATATATCCGACCTGATTCATGTTTTTTACTATGAACTCCTGGGTGCTCATGAAAAGCCTCCAAATCTTCTGCCTGTTCTTGACAAGTGGCCAATAGAATTGTTACAATTTCAAAGACACAATTGAGCTTGGATCCAACTTAGGTGGACTGAGACTCGCCGTTTGCCCATACCGCAACTCCAGCGAATCAGTCTGGAGTTTTTTTTTGAGGTG
>VGSX01000026.1 GCA_016874895.1 Deltaproteobacteria bacterium | reverse complement strand
CGCCGAGCTGTGCGTGGCCACCTTTCATAAACGTGTGGGTAGGGCATAGCTCTCCCATGGGGAGAGGGTAAGGGTCAATGCTGTTGAATTAAGCAGGGAGCTTTATTTTTGTCATTCTGAGCGAAGCGAAGAATCTAAATCATCATGGCAGGTTAGATCCTTCGCCGCCGGGGGCGGCTCAGGATGACAAAAGGGGTGGAACTCCTTAAGTCAACAGCATTGAGGGTAAGGGTGAGGGGGGAATTCATCCTGGTTCCCAAGTTGGACTTGGGAACCCGATACCCCGCCGAGCTGTGCGTGGCCACCTTTCATAAACGTGTGGGTAGGGCATAGCTCTCCCATGGGGAGAGGGTAAGGGTCAATGCTGTTGAATTAAGCAGGGAGCTTTATTTTTGTCATTCTGAGCGAAGCAAAGAATCTAAATCATCAAGGCAGGTTAGATCCTTCGCCGCCGGGGGCGGCTCAGGATGACAAAAGGGGTGGAACTCCTTAAGTCAACAGCATTGAGGGTAAGGGTGAGGGGGGAATAATCAATAATTCCCTTTCGGTTAAAAAGCAAAATTAAGGTTGAGGCCGCCATAGACATGATTCTGTTGGACATCCCAGGAAGCCCAGCGCAACAACTCCGTGGAATTGCCGCCCAGGCCGTACCAGAAGCCGATCTTGGGCGAAACCGAGACATATTTGTGCACCGGGATGGTGAGGGTGGCGTACACATGCCCGGCCAGGGGGCCGGAAAAGGCCGTGGTGCTGTTTGGGGCGGACAGGGGCCTTCTCGGGAAGGCCGCGCCGTCCCGGGAGAACAGAAAGACATAACTGTTGCCCAGTTCCAAAGTGGAATTATAATAGGGCAGTTCGAAAACCCGGGACAGGCCCACGGTCAGCCAGGTGCCGGGGTAATGGGACACCTCGCTGTTGCCCATGATGGACAGCGTCACCACCTGGAAATCTGCGGCCAGACCGTAGTAGATCTCGAAGGAATCCCCCTGGGGGTAGATGGTGCCGTCGTAAGCGTAGTAAATGCCGCCCACATCCAGGGTCAGGGCCTTGATAACATCCCCCTTGTAAATATCCCGGCTGTAGCCGAAAGTGAAATCGGTTTCATTCCACTTGGCCCCGGTTCTTGGCGTGATGGCGGCCGGGGCGTTCTCGCTGGTGTCAAAGTTACCCCAGAAATTCACCGAAAAACCCTTGTAGCCCACCGTCATGGAGGGCTGTAAAACCGCGCTCTGCCGGCTCAGGGCAAAACCCCGCCAGATGTATTGGCTGAGAATGTCCACCCCGAGACTGGCGGTGGGCCTTTCCTCTTCCTCAGCCGCCGCGGCCGGAGCTGCATCGGCACGGCCGGCCTGTTCCTGAGCCCCCGCATGACTAAGACTGACAAAAAGCAGCATGACCATGACCCAAAGGGTCGACACCAGGCTAACGCCTCTGTTCCGTGTGATGTGCATTGCACTTCCCCCTTGCAGTGTAATCTCTTAATTGAAAAGCCTCCGGGAGGCTTCCCGAAATGCCGGTACCGGTGGTGTTTAATTTCTTCCGGCTAGAGATCGATTAGACTTTCAGGAGAGCAAGGACAATGCCAAAAATATTTCCTGTAATTTGCGGATGTTATAATTTGTCTTATTGCAAAAATGTAATTTTGAGGGAAATTGCTGACAATCTTGTCAGGTGTCAGGCCTGGAGGAGGGCTGCGGCATTTCCAGTCTATGCACAAAGGGAAAAGCATGTTTGAACAATTCACTTTGTGTTAATATAATATAGACATATTTGCTGTGATAATTTGCTGGTGGGAGAAGAAAAAATGCGAGACAAGAAACCGGTGGAAGAAGAAAAAATAAAAAAAAGGGAAAATGAAATTAGACATCTTAATAAATTTCGAAATCTTTTTCCATTGTTCCCCAACCAAGAATTTTTGCATGACGACAAGCCTGACTTTTTAGTCCTTACTACAACTCATTTGTTAGGCATTGAGCATAGCGAAGTTCTAATTGACGATAATTATAAAATGCAACTACGGGCAAAGGAAAGTCAACAGGAAGATATTATTTCAAAGGCTCAGCAGGAATATGCCAAATTGAGAAAAACACCACCGGTCAAAGTAATTTTCGGGTTTGGAAATTATACACTCATGGAAATAAAGGATCGACTTGCCTTGGCCAAGACTATCGCTTGTTCTGTTCATAATGCTGTGGGAGAGATAACTGATCCCAAGCAATCCAAAAATGTTGAAATTCCAAAGGCTAATATACCTGAAGAGTTGAGATACGCTACTATATCAATTCTAAAAGAAGGGTCAAAGCATTTTTGGCGCTGCAACCGTTCAGGCTGGGTAGTTGAAGACTGCAGAGAATTGCTCCAAAAAACCATCGATAAAAAGAACGAAAAATTTAATAACTATATGGAGAAATGCCAAGAATGCTGGCTGCTGCTGGTGGCTGACTTAAAACCGTCCAGCTTCATATCCCCAAACCAAGAAACCCTTGATTACGAATTCACCAGTCGATTCGCTCGGACCTTCTTTTTGGACCTTGGAGAGGGAATCCTCCATCAACTCAAAACCAAAGAATTTTAACAGCAAGGTTTGTATTTGCAGTTGATAAATATTTGTATAGAAAAGTAGTGAATTTTATGTTAGCGTGATTTACTTGTCAGGCGAATTCATCCGATAGTATCGCTATTTCCTTGAAATCGCTTTCTTTGAGGATTCTTATCGGGAAACCTTGGCCGATGAGTTCTTCGGCTTTTCTGTGCTTTGAACTCTTTTCGTGCCCCGCAAGTTTCTTAACATCTTGGTCCCCTACTACCAGAATTGTTGTTTTCTTCGTAACTCCTGATGCTACTTTGCAACCAATGGAGGCCGCCAAGTCGGCTGCTTCTCGCCTTTTTATTTCAAGTGCACCGGTAAAAACGATAACTTCTCCGAAAAGGGCTCCCTCTGGGTTCCCTTCGCGCTCTATGGCTTTACCTGTGCTAATCGCTTTAGGATCTATTGGCTGTCTTACTCTTTTGAGCCAGCCCTCTATATCAATCCCGCTTTCATTGATAGCGGCAAGAATTATATGCGCTGCCGCTTTCGCGTCTTCCAGAGCATCATGATGATTGAAGTCATATCCGAGCATTTTACAAACGTTATAAAGTCCATATCCTTTCCATGCACATTCTTTCCATGTCCGACGAGCAACTCGCGCCGAATCTAGCCAAATACATTCTGGAGCTCTTATTCCATACTTTTGAGTTGCCTGATGCATCGCCACCCGATCAAAGTGGGTGTGACAAATAACTATTTTATCTTCGAGGTATGATCTCAAATTGTTGGCTACTTCTGGGAACTTCGGGGCTCCCCTGACAGTAGTTTCGTCGATCCCATGAATAGATATATTAATTTCATCAAAATAATCTTCTGGATCAATATAGGTTTTCCATTCACCTGATAGATATCCATTTTCGAATATTACAAGACCGATCTGACAAATCGATGCCATGTCCGCGTTCGCCGTCTCTAAATCGATGGCAACAAAATTCATGGCTCTCCACTCCTTGTTCATCGATTAAAAGTCCGCAATAACTTTTTACTTCTGATAGTTATTTATTTCGGCCGGTTTATGAAATTAAGATGGGAAATTTTTCGTATAGTCGAATTAGCCCCAATTTGCTTTATTATATACGAAGCATCGAATAAAATCAAAAACCGCCTTTCGACCGACGTTATTTCTTTTTTCCTGAGCACACACGTCCAGTTCTTGGAGAGGAAATGTTCGGTGTCTCTTGCATCTGGCGCCCAAAGCCATGGCTTTGCCTCAAAACTATGGCTTTTGGGAGCTGCTGAGAAGTTGCTTGCTATCTGGTGGGTTTGCTGGGTTTAAGGGCAATCAGAGAACGCAGCGCTTGGTTGACGCTTTCTGAACTGGGAAAATATTCCCGCACGTCAGGGTCAAGAATTACCGCCCCGTCTTTCAGGGTGAAGATGAATAGTCAGGCTATCATCTTCTTTATGTTCGGTGTGAACAACCAGTAACGTTGTTCCTCGAGCATAGCGACCAAAAGCAACAGGGGACGGATTCAGGCGCCGTCCCCTGGTATTGAGGTTATCTGCCAATACTGTTTTTCTGGCCTGGCCTTAGATCTGGATGAGGCCGGCCGACAGCTTGGCGGCCATGACGGTGTTCTTCATCAGCATGGTGATGGTCATGGGGCCGACGCCACCGGGAACCGGGGTGATGAAGGAGGCTTTTTCCTTCACTGTGTCGAAATCCACGTCGCCGGCCAATTTGGCCTTCCCGGATTCGGTCATGCCGATGCGGTTGACGCCTACGTCGATGACCACGGCGCCTTCTTTGACCCAGTCGGCCTGCACGTACTTGGGTACGCCGGCCGCCACGATGAGGATGTCAGCCCGTTTGCAGTGCTCGATGATCTTGTCTTTGGGGGTGCCGGTATGGACGCAGGTGACGGTGGCGTTGGCGCCGGGGAGCTTCTGGATCATTATGGCCACCATGGGTTTTCCCACGATATTGGAGCGGCCCACCACCACCACTTCTTTGCCCTTGGGGTCGCCGGTGGCCCGGACGATGAGCTCCTGGCAGCCGGCCGGGGTGCAGGGCAGGAAGGCATACTGGCCGATGAGAATGCGGCCCACGTTTACCGGATGGAAGGCGTCCACGTCCTTGTTAGGATTGATGGCGTAGAGCACCTTGTTGGTGTCGATGTGCTTGGGCAGGGGGAGCTGCACCAGGATGCCATGGATCTGGGGATCCTTGTTGTACTTATCCAACAGGCTCAACAGAGTTTCCTCGGAAATAGAGGCGTCCTGGTTGTCCTGGATGGAGTGGAAGCCCAGTTCATGGGCGGTTTTCTGTTTGGCGGTGACGTAGCTCACGGAGCCGGGATCCTCGCCCACCAGGATGGTCACCAGGCCAGGGGTGATATTGTGTTTGGCCTTCAGTTCGTCAACTTCCTTTTTTAACTCTTCCCGAATCTGGGCCGCGACTTCCGCGCCCTTAATTAACGTAGCTGCCATATAACCCTCTCCTTTGTGGATTTTAGAAAAAACCTTTGTGCATTTTTTCATTAATTAGCAATAAATCTGCCAATAGTCAATAAAAAAAGAATTCTGACTCCCTTTGGGAAAACTCCCGGCATTTCCGTTCTTAATGCCTGGAGTCATGATAATCCCCCCCGGAGTAAATGCTATGCCTTCTGATATCCAAACTATTTAAAAATAAAAAATATTTTAACCGAAAACCGGTAACCCGAAAACGGATACGGTATAAACCGTTAACAATCTCACAAAGCGGCCAGCACCGCCACCGTCGAGCCTGTCGTCAAAGAAGGCGGTGGATTTGGGAATTATCCCGAAGTCCTGGGACTTATGGGATACACGGGAGGGCACGGCCATGTGGTGCGGACGGTGGAAGATGTGATAAGGTGACTTGATCGCCCACATTATCCATGAGCAACTCCCTGATAAATCTGCCAGGTGGCGTTAAAGGCGGTTGTAAAGGACCGGTTTTCGATATAGCTCCGGGCCTCTTGGCTCATGCGCTGACGAGTGACCGGATCGTCGATTAAGGACAGAACCGCCCCGACAAACTTGTCCTCGTCGTCAGCTTGTACTACCAATCCGGTTCTGCCCGGCAGCATGTTTTCCTGAGGGCCGCCGGCATTGGTAACAATGACCGGCACACCTGAGGCCTGAGCTTCCAAGACCACATTACCGAAGGTGTCAGTGGTGCTGGGGAACAGGAAAAGATCGCTGCAGGCATAGACTGCGGCCAGCTCTTCGCCTTCCAAGTAGCCCGTGAAGATACATGGTC
Organism: Deltaproteobacteria bacterium; assembly: GCA_016874895.1. Lineage (GTDB taxonomy): Bacteria > Desulfobacterota > Desulfobaccia > Desulfobaccales > Desulfobaccaceae > Desulfobacca. Next base: position 15,902 of record VGSX01000026.1, on the reverse strand, counting down.
TGTCAGCCAGAGCCTGCTGCATTTCTTCCAAATAAGGACCGTCTCCCACCACTACTAATTGCACATTTTTTCGGCATTCGTTGATGGTGGTGAAGGCCCGGACCAGCATCTGGAGATTTTTTTCCTTGGATATCCGGCCGACATAGAGCAGCTTGATACCCTCCGGAGCCTGATAGTGGCGTTCCAGAAAGCCGTTCCGTTTGTCCGGATGGAAGCGATGCAAATCCACCCCCCGGGGGAAGGTGCAGATCTTTTCAGGGTTGAGGCCCCGATCGGCCAATTCCGCCGCCGTGCTGGCGGAGGGGGAATAGATGATGTTCATCTGATTGTAGAACCACAGAATATAACGCCACATCAGATCTTCGATGGTGTTGTCTTCCGTGAGATACTGGGCGTATTGCGGTAGTGACGTATGGTAGGTGCCATCGATGGGCAGGTCTAGTATCCGGGCGATGAAAAGGCCGGCCAATCCCAAGGGGCCTGGAGTAGCAGCCAGAATCTGGTTAAATTTCTGCCGATAGCAGAAATCCAGCATCTCCAGAAGGGGTGGGTGGAAAAGTTTCTGTTCCTGATATTCCGGGAGGTCCCAAACAGCCAGCGGCTTAAAATTTTTGACACATTCGGAGTCGGGATGCCCGTTCGTATCGCACGTGATGATAGTATAAGGCTTACCGGTGAGTTGTGCTTCACTCACCTGTTTTTGCAATGTCAGGGCCACGCCGTTGATTTCGTAAAAGGTGTCGGTAAAATGGGCCAATTTGGCCCCTGGCCCATCCGTTCCTTCAGCAGCCGCTAACAGGAAGCGGTTTAAAATTTCCTGGCTAAAATGTCTATCCTGAGAAAAAGAGTTAAACGCCGCTAGATAAGGCAGCAGCATCAGGTAACTGATGCCTATGACGGTTAGGGATTGCAAAAGATCTATGATGTGGGCACCGCTGATGTTTTCCAGGAGACGCTGGTTGAATTTCCTAATGAGTTTGTTGGACAGTTGTTTTATGAACTCATACCAATCCTCTTCACCCACCTTCGTACCGGCACTCATAGTGCGGAAAAATTGTTTTAAGTGGGGATCTTCCTGGATGAACTTGGTGATCTCATCTTTTACCAGATCCAGGAAGGAAAACCGGTAACCCTGGCCGCGTGCGGCAGGGACCTTTTTCTTGAATAAGGCGGAGCTAACCTGGGCCAGAAAAGATTTTCTCGGAGCAGCGGCATTGGTTAAAGCTTTGTCCAGGAAATTGAGAAAATTATTGGATCTGGATCTGTCCTGCAGACCCAGTTTGTCGCAATAAAACTGATAGGCAATGCTGAAAAGATTGTGGGCCAGGGTGTGGGGACTGGAGGCGTGGCCGATGATTTTGGCTTCCCGATGCTGCAACCCCATGAAGAAATCCTGAAGAGTGGCGGCGCCTGGGACTTCGGTATAGGTCCTGGTAATGGTCAGCGAACTGTGGTCGTCAGAGCCGCCGGTGAGATTTTTCCGCCAAGGTTCCGCAAAGCCTGGGACAATGCCGTGTTTGTTGATGAGCTGGTCGTAACCACGGGGAGTCAGATGGCCCAGGATACGCTTGAGAAACAGGTTAAGCTGTTCATCTCGGCTGCCGTTTATCTCAAAATTTTTAAACAGGAGCAGGAGCTTCTCGAAATGATCAGTATTCAGGCGGCCGTTTACCGACCAGAGCGGGTGTGCCAGGGAATGGGGGATATTTTCCTTCTGGAGATAGGCCACCATCGAGTAGATGTTCTCCCGCAGTTTTTGGATTTCCCGATGCTTTTCCTGGTCGATGTGATAGACCAGAACATGCACCTTGCAGCCGTCTTCCGGGAAATAGCTGGTGACTTCCTCACTGATAAAAGTATTGGGCAGGTGTGCGATTTCCAAACAACCGTTTATATTGTTGTGATCGGTGATGGTAACCCAATCCATGCCACGCTTTTTGGCGATGGCATAAACCTGTGCGGGTCTGGTGTAACATTCATGACAACCAAGCTTCTGCAACACCCACTGTGAAGGTCGGGTGGAAAACTTGGAGTGGACATGGAGATCAATTTTCATGGACAGGCTCCTGCACCTCAAGAGGTCCGTGCTCGGTTGTTAATTGTAAAAAAAAACACCTCGCAGCAATGGTTAGTCGATGAGAATTGTTTCCCCGGCATAAACCTTGTCGCCAGGTTTGACCCGCAGTCGCATGCCGGGCAGCCAGGTCAGCACCAAATCAACCTGGGAGCCGATGCGAATCATGCCAAAGATCTCACCCTTGGCCAGAGCCTGTCCCGGCTTGACATAACTGTCGATGCCATGCACACTCTGGCCGGCAATCTGCACGATGTAGCCATTCACCCTCTCCTGACCGAAATTACTCCTGAATTTCGTTACTGTCCGCTCATTAGTAAAGATATGCAGACTGTCGGCATATAAGGGTTGGTGTTTCAGCAAGGTGCGCCAATGCATGGGGCCCATGTGTCGGTTGGCTCCTTCCCCGGGATAATGTTTGATAAATTCAATCTGGCCGGTCAGGGGCATCCTGTTATAGTGCACATTAAAGGGGCTCATAAAGACCCCAATCAATATCTTGGGCGTCTCCAGGTCAGCCCGGGTAATGTCATTAACACTCACCACCACGCCTTTTTTGATGGCAATAACCTTTTCCTGGGGTTGAACCTGTTTGACATACACCACGGTGCCGTCCGCCGGACTCACGATGTTCTGTCCGCCGGGAATAGTCCTTCTCGGATTACGAAAAAACCAGATATAACGCCAGAAGAGCAAGGCTCCCAGGCTCACAGCCAAAATCACTCCCAAGCCGACTAAGATACGTGCTTCCATGCAGTTGCCTTGCGTACCCGCACCAGCGCTACACCCGACGAGAAAGGAAAATCTATCACTTCAAAAAATTCCTTAAACACTGTGATGGTATTCAACCACTTCTTTACCCCGGAATGTTGGAGAATTTCTCTGATGTAAATATTGGAATCGTGCAGCAGGATGTAAGTATTCTTTTTCGAGCGCTCCAAGACTTTAATAAAATCATATCTGACGTCTTTATAAGCATGACTGCCGTCAATAAAGGCAAGGTCAATGGGGGCCAGCTGCATGGATTCATATAAAGGGAAAAATTCGTCACTCCGCATTTTGTAATGCCTGATAAGGTGATCAACTTCAAAACGTTGGAAGTGACTCTTTACTTTTGTCTCATCGTCCCAAAATCCCACCCCGCCGATGGTCTTGAAAGGACCGTCCTTTAACAGTGAGTACGAAGGGTCAATAAAGCTCAGATTCCCTTTGCCGTTATCCTTTATCCCCAAGGCAAAACAGACCACGCTGAAGCCATACCCGGAACCGATCACCAACGTATGCTGTGGCCGCAACGTTCTGGCCAATCCATAGTAGAGAAAGCCGAAACCCAGGTTCAAATTTTTGGCGTCCTCATTATGGCCAAAGGGCTTGGCAAAAGAAAAAATGTCCTTCAACAGGCCAGGATTCAAGCTGATACTTTCCTGTTCTACAATAAAATCTCTTTTTAAATTAATTGGCATAAGGCCTCCTTTACAGTATTAAAAATATCTAACCATTATCAAAATACAATTAAGATTATATTAATTCTATGCAAGTAATTAGTTTTCTCTATTATAGCCTTTTGTTTTGATAATGTTAATAATAGATTTTCTAATGATTTTTATTTGTTAGAAATACAATAATAAAACTCCTCATGATAAACTCATCTGAGTTTTTTAACTGCCTAACAATACCAAGTTATTGATTGTCGGAGTGGGATAAAAAATTTATTTATTTTGGGGAGAAAATCCTTTGAAGGGCCATTATTATCCAACCGACTTTCGTGGCTTGAGCTTGCCGGTTACTCAGGGTAAGTTCCATAAGGTATTCCAGGTGTTCCAGAATCCTCTGGAAAAGCTGATCTGTCTCCACCACATCAACCATGTCTACGCCCGGGCCGTCTCGGCTCCGGACCAGTGGCAGTTTTTAACTGCTCTGTTGCAAGCCCTCGATGTCCACTACAATCTGGCCGAGGAGGATCTTGCCAGGATTCCGGCCCAGGGACCGGTGGTAGTGGTGTCTAATCATCCCTTCGGAGGAGTGGAAGGGATCATTCTGCCGGCTTTATTGGGGAGGGTGCGCCGAGATGTAAAAATCCTGGCAAATTATCTTTTGCGACCGGTTATCGAACTGCAGGATCTCTTTATTTATGTGGATCCCTTCAGCGGCAAGGGTGCCGCCCGCGCCAATCTGGCCGGCCTGAGGAAAGCCCTGCTCTGGCTGCAGCAAGGTGGGTTGCTGGCAGTCTTCCCGGCCGGAGAAGTATCCCATCTGACCTGGCCGCACTTGAAGATCACCGACCCGGTCTGGAGTACTACCGTGGCCGGTCTCATCCGCAAATCCCGGGCTCAAGTCGTGCCGTTATTTTTTGCCGGACACAACGGCGCTTTGTTCCAATGCCTGGGGCTGATCCACCCCCTCTTGCGCACCGCCCTGCTGCCCCGGGAGGCAGTCAATAAAAGCGGCAAAACTATCCAGATCAAAATCGGCCGGGTGATCGGACAGGAAAAGATCAGATACCTGGGGTCAGACGACCAGGTGACAGAATATCTACGCCTGCGCACCTATATGTTGCAGGAAAATTTTTCTCCCGTGAGCACCAAGAATCCCCTTATCCCAAGGTCTCCGGTAAAGAAAAAAAACCTGCTGGAAAAAATTATCCCGGCGTTGGACCAGAAGCTCTTAATTCAAGAGGTCAACAACCTGCCCACCTCCCAAATTCTGGTCCACAGCGGCAATTTGGCGGTCTGTTATGCGGAAGCATCTCAAATTCCCCACCTGCTGCGGGAAATCGGGCGTCTGCGGGAAGTCACCTTTCGGATCGTGCACGAGGGCACCGGCAAGGCCGTTGATCTGGACCGGTTTGATGCCCATTACCTGCATCTTTTCCTCTGGAATCACGACAAGCAGGAACTGGTGGGAGCCTATCGTCTGGGACGGACCGACCAGATTTTGGCCAGCCTGGGCCCTCGGGGATTGTACACGACGACTTTATTTGACTTCGAAGGGTTTTTTTTAAAAGAAATACATCCGGCCGTGGAACTTGGCCGGTCTTTTATTCGAGAAGAGTATCAGAAAAATTATTCGGCGCTACTGTTACTGTGGAAAGGCATTGGACGCTTTGTGGTTCGGAACCCGCATTATCAAATCTTATTCGGACCGGTGTCAATCAGCAATGCCTATAATGAATTTTCCCAGGGGCTACTGGCCACGTGGTTGAGGATGCATAGTTTCCTGCCTGAGTTGGCTCAATTCATCCGACCCAAAAACCCTTTTCAGGTTAAAAAGTGCCGGAGTCGGGATTTACGACTAGCCTTGACAGGAACCCGGAAAGTGGAGGAACTCTCGGCGCTGATTGCCGACCTGGACCCCAAACAGAAGGGGGTGCCCATCCTGCTGAAACAGTATTTAAAACTGGGAGGTAAACTCCTGGGTTTTAACCGAGATCCTCACTTCAATAATGCCCTGGACGGATTAATCCTGGTTGATTTGCTCCAGACGCCCCATCAGGTGTTGCAGCGTTATATGGGCAAAGAAGGCCTGGCAGACTTCCTGCAATATCACAGCCGACCGTATTATTCCTACCACATGCTAACCAACCCGCTGAAAAACGGTTGCAATGGGTTCGAGCCAGCTTTACAGGCTAACAATTATCTAACTAAAAACTAACTTTGAGAGTACTATAATAACATGATATGAACATAGTAAAAAAATAATTTTTAATTATATAAAAACCAGTAAGGAAATTATAAAGATGAGTATCTTTAAAGAAGCTCTCAAAGGATCCTTGCCGAGTATTGCAGTCGTTGCCGGGGTCGCGGTACTTGCTCCCATTGTTCTGCCGGCTGTGGCTGCTATGGCCCGGCCCGTTATTAAAGGGCTCATCAAAGGCGGCATGGCTTTGGCGGATACGGTACAAGAATACGTTGCCGAGGCAGGGGAACAGATCAGTGATCTGATGGCCGAAGCTAAAGCAGAGCGGGCGGCTGCGGCCCAAACTCCCCCGCCCCAGAGCTGATCACGATTTGTGAACCGGTACGACCGTGAACCTTACCCCAGGAATTAATCTCGTTCATGCCATCCCGGGAAGAATACGTTTGCAGTGTGGCCAACTCAAAGGTAATCCTGACCTCATGGCGGAAATCATCGGGAATCTGCAGGCGGTGCCGGCTGTTACCCAGGTGAAGGGTAATCCTGTTACCGGCAGTTTATTGATTTTTTTCGATCCCCAGAGAGCCCTGACTAAACAGAGCACACGGCAAGTATTGGCGGTCCTTAAAGTCATAGCTCCCAACCTCACCAGCCTCCAGGTCTCGCAGTATTTAAAGCCTGGTCCTGTCACCCCCGGCTCCCCTGCTCCCCTGGCCGGATCGATTGCTCATTTCTTTGGAATATTGAATACTACGGTGGGCAATGCTTTGGGAGGAATAGATTTAAAAGTTCTGCTGCCGGTCACGCTCTTCTTTTTAGGTATCAGAGGTATGATCTCTGAAAAAGCAACTCCACCGGCATGGTATAATTTACTCTGGTTCGCCTTGGCGACCTTTATGATGTTTCATCCCATTAGGACCCCTGGTCTAGCAGAGGCGGAAGCGTTGCATGCAACCATGGAGGAAATGGCTGACCTGGGAATCAGCGATTAAGAATACGATCCCAGTGTTTTGCTTAGGGCCACTTTGCTGGTTAGGAATAGTTTTCGAGAAAAATTCTGCCGTTTATCGGGATAACATCCCAATCAGCCGACGCTCCTTCCTGGCAACAAGCTCGCACACTTTTTTGCAGTTAATCTTTTTCCTAAATGATCGCCGTAACTAGTCTGGTCAGCGCAACTTCCATGATGGATTGAGCCACTGTAGCAACCAAATTTTCCATGGTCGAGGTTTTGGCCTCCTGAGCCCCTAAACTATTGAGCGAGCCAGAGTTAGAGAACTGGAGATAACCTAATTCTTGCATGGCCTTTAGGATGCGCTTTTGTCCAATCTTCTGTGAATCATAGTAAACCAGGACATTACCCGTGGTTGGATTGGCTTTAATATAATCGATCCCTGGCTGCCATTTAACCTGTTTTTCCAGTTCCCCGGCCCTGACCGGAGAGCCTTTGATTCCTGGCACTTTAATCCGAAGGCGACCCTCAAGTGCATGAATATAATCAGTGGCAATCTGCACGATTGTTCCTCCTTAAAATGTTAATTAATAATTTAATCATAAAAAATGAATATTAATATCGTACATCGTAATTGTTAATTTTTAATTAGAATTAATTTTTCTGTAACGGGCAATTTAATAACTTTGAATAGTCGCACTATGTTAGAAAATTATGAGCAATATATTAATACCCTTCAACGGGAAAAAAAATGTGATATGGATAAATATAATAACCGGAATAATCCAACTGCGAAAGATGTCTTGATAACTTGACAGGAGGAGACCATGGAAAAGGAAAATACCCCGAAAACCACCGGCTTGGGGGAACTGCTGGGAGATGCCGGAAGTTTCGTGAAAGAAGGTGTGGTGAACAGCCTCAAGGGGCTCAATGAAATCGAGAACCAGATTGTGACCGTAGCCCGGAATACGGCCTCCGATACCTTGAAGGCTACCGGGGCCGTGGCCGGAGATGTGGTGGAGGTGAGCCGGGATGTTGTCAAAGGCACCCTGAAAGCCACCGAAGAAGTAGGCTATGGCATCCTCATGAGCACCAAAAATGCTGCTAAAGGCATTGTTCTGGGCGTTGCCGACCTGGGCGGTGATGTCATTACGGCCGCCGGCCAGGTGGCCCGGGGGGCGGTCAAAGGTGCCGCCGATGTCGGAACTGACGTGGCCTTGGTAGCCCGTCGGGCAGTTGATGGCATTATCGAAGCAGTCCGGGATATTGGCGGCAATGCGGGCAACGCCGCTACCAGCGCGGTCCAGGGAGCCATCGAAGCCGCCGGCGCCATAGGCTCTACCACTACCCGGAGCGTCTCAATATTCCTGGTGGGTGTCGTCGAAGGCGTCAAAGATGTCGCCAGTGCCGCAGTTCCCAGCTTCCTGACTTCCTCGGGAGCCGAAACCGCATCGGAGGCCAAAACCGAGGAAACTGCCGAGTCCGGTCCAAAGCCCAAAACAGCCAAAGAAACCAGCCGGGCCAAGGATTACCCAGGCAAAGAAGCCGATCAGTAACTGCGGCGCATCTGAACTGTTCATATGGTACAAGCAATCCATACTGCGGTGGAGGGACGGGCTCGTTTTAAAATTCCGGCCCTGTACCGCTGTGAGCCGTTAAGAGAATTCCTGCAGATCCGCTTGTCCCAACATCATGGGAACGGCATCAGGTCGTTTTCCGCCAATACCCTTACCGGCAACGCCCTGGTCTATTATTACACCACCAACACTCCCGAAACCATTGCTCTCCTGCTCGAAAAGGTTGTCAGGGAATACCAGGTTGCCACCGGAAAATTACCCCCCGAGTCTAAAACCGGCGGCATTCCTGACAAGGCGCCGCAGCAGACCGGATCCCCAGCCGATCAGGATAAGGCTGCTCCCTGGTCCGTATCGCTGCAGAATTTCCCCCAACTTTTTGGGGCCCCCTGGCAGGATCGGCCAAGTAAGCCATGGCATACAATGTCAGCGGATACAGTGCTAGCCACGTGGTCGACGTCACCGGAGTCCGGCCTGAGCCCTACCGCGGTTCAAGAAAACCGTTCTCACTATGGACCGAACGCTCTGCCCGAAACAGAACCCCGTTCTCAGTGGGGCATGTTCCTGGAGCAATTTAATTCTCTCCCGGTGGCCCTCCTGGGGGCGGCAGCGGGTCTCTCCCTGATATCGGGGGGGATCCTGGACGCGGCTCTGATTATGGGGGTGGTGGTGGCCAATGCCGTCATTGCCTATAAGACCGAGAGTGACGCCGAAAACACCATCCAGTCCCTGAAAAATCTGGTGCGTCCCACTGCCCAGGTCATCAGGGCAGGGCGTCTGGAAGACATAGCGGTGGAGGAGGTGGTTCCGGGAGATATCCTGGCCCTCAAACCAGGAACCTACGTCGCTGCGGACAGCCGGTTGATCCAGGCCGATCGGCTCAGTATCGACGAATCCGCCCTCACCGGCGAAAGTCTTCCCGCCCTGAAAACAATCCACCCCCTGGAAGTGGAGACCATCCCTTTAGGCGACCGAAGGAACATGATTTATCGCGGCACCTTGGTAACCGGCGGTCAGGGTTTGGCAGTTGTCTGTGCCACCGGCCGGTTCACCGAATTAGGCAAGCTTCAGATTTTGGTAGAAGAGGCGACTTCGCCCCAGACGCCTCTGGAGAAACAGTTGGGCCAGGTGGGCGATGAACTGGTTCTGCTGGGTTGCGGTATCTGCGGGCTTGTCTTCGGTATCGGTCTGCTCAGGGGCTTTGCTCTCCTGCAGATGGCCCAAACAGGCATTTCCCTGGCCGCCGCCGCGGTGCCGGAAGGCCTCCCCACCGTCGCCACTACTACCCTGGCCCTGAGTGTGAAAAACCTGGAACAGCAAAAGGTCCTCATTCGCCGCCTGCCTGCCGTGGAAACCCTGGGATCGCTCCAGACCGTCTGCCTGGATAAAACCGGGACGATTACCGAAAACGAAATGACCGTGGCGAGAGTTTTTGCCGGCATGCGGGTTTTCCAAACCGACGGAGGCGATTTCCCCGCCACCCTGTCCGAGGCAGCCGTCTCCGGAGAACACGAGCTCCTGGGCTTGCTGCAGGTGGGAGTGTTGTGCAATGAGACCGAGATAATCACTCAAGGGACGGAGTATATTCTTTCCGGTTCCGCCACGGAAACTGCCCTTGTCCGTCTCGCCATGCAGGCAGGCCAGAAGATCATTGAGGTGAGAGGAGACCATCCTCTCCTGCGGGTCGAACACCGCTCGGAACAACGGCCTTTCATGACAACCCATCATACCTCTCCCTCGGGAGATGAACTCCTGGCTCTCAAAGGCAGCCCCCTGGAGGTCTTGGCCTTGTGCCAGTGGCATATTAAAGACGGGGTCCGACTGCCTTTGAATGTCCGGGACCGGCTGGAAATTGAGTTGGAAAATGACCGCATGGCCGGCGATTCATTGCGGGTCCTGGGGCTTGCCTGGCACCGGGGAGAACTGAACCACAATTTTTTCGACAACGGTTTTTTCCGGGAGGACAAAGGATTCACGTGGTTGGGGCTGGTCGGGATGGCCGATCCCATCCGTCCCGGGATGCGGGAAGTGATTGCCGATTTTCACCGGGCCGGCATTCAAACCGTAATGATTACCGGCGATCAGGGTCAAACCGCCTATGCCATCGGCAAAGCCTTGGATTTAAGCCAGGGAGGTCCCCTGGAAATCCTTGAATCTACCCACCTGGACACCATGGATCCGGAAACCATCAAAGCCCTGGTGCAGCGGGTCCATGTCTTCGCCCGGGTTAGTCCGGCCCATAAACTGCAGATCGTCCAGGCCCTGCAAAGTGCCGGTCGGGTGGTAGCCATGACCGGGGACGGCATTAATGACGGTCCGGCTCTCAAGGCCGCCGAAGTGGGCATCGCCATGGGACACTCGGGTACCGACGTGGCTCGAGAAGTGGCTGACGTAGTTCTCCAACAGGATGATATGGCAGCCATGATTATCGCCATCCGGGACGGCCGCACTACCTATAGTAATATCAAAAAGGCTGTTCATTTTTTCCTGGCCACCAATATCAGTGAAATCATGGTGATGTTCACCGCCTTGTCGGCAGGGTTGGGTTCACCCCTAAACACCATGCAGCTCCTCTGGATTAACCTCATCTCCGATATTTTCCCCGGTCTGGCCTTGACTATGGAGGCTCCAGAAAAAGACGTTCTGGAGCAGCCTCCCCGGTCAGCCCATGAACCTATTTTTTCCGGGCCGGAATACTGGAGAATAGCCCAGGAATCTGCTACATTAAGTTTAGGGGCTTTAACCGCCTATGGTTACGGGATAATGCGCTATGGCCTGGGAGCCCGGGCTGGCACGCTGGCCTTCAATGCCCTCACCTTCGGGCAACTCCTGCATGCCTTTAGCTGCCGCTCCGAGGGGAAAAGTGTTTTTAGCGGGCGCCTGCCTGCCAATAGATTCCTTTCCTTGGCCGTGGGAGGTTCATTGGTTTTACAAGTCCTGGCCCTGGCTGTTCCCGGATTGCGGGGTATCCTGGGCATGACCCCCATCAGTCTGATGGACGCCGCAGTCATTGTTGGGACATCGGTGGCGCCATTGCTGGTTAATGAATCAACCAAAACCTAGACTGGCCCTGCCGACCTTGGCATCCTGGCGCCAAGAGGGTGTGCGGCTTAAAACCTCTCCTGGAATTGACAATGAAAAAAGATTTCATGTTCACCTCCATGTCGGTAACCGAAGGGCACCCGGATAAACTCTGTGACCAGATCAGTGACGCCATTGTGGACTCCTTTCTGGAACAGGATCCGTATGCCCGCATCCGGGCCGAGTGTGCCGTCTCCACCTCAATTCTCTTCATCTCGGCCCGTTTTCGTTCCTCTGCCAAGGTTGATATTCCTTACGTCGCCCGGAAAGTCATTAATCAGATCGGTTACGTGGAACAGGATTTTGATGCCAAATCGTGCAGTGTGTTAACCAGCCTGCAGGAATATCCCCCGGATGAACTTACCATTTTCAAAGAAAAGGAACTTTCCGACGAAGAAATCGAAAATCTGCCGGGGCGCCATCAGGTGACCGTCTTCGGTTTTGCCTGCGACCACACCGTAGCCTTGATGCCCCTGCCCATCTGGCTGGCCCACAAACTGACCCGGAAAATGATTCAGGCTAAACGGCGCCAGGTTATTCCGTATCTTTCTCCCGATGCCGCCACCCAGGTGGGAGTGGAATTTCGCGACCGCCGGCCCGTCCGCATCCACAGCATTACCGTTATCGCCAGTCAGAATCGGCCGGCCGTAGTGCCAGCGGAGAAGCTGGTGGCGGATATTAGAGAAGGCGTGATTCATCAGGCCTTTGCCGATGAAGAGATCAGGCCCGACGCCCAAACTAAAATTTATATCAACCCGGTGGACCATATCATGGTGGGAGGACCGGCAGTTCACTCCGGCCTCACCGGCCGCAAAAATGCCATTGACACCTATGGGGAATACTCCCGGCAAAGCGGCGCCGCCCTCAGCGGCAAAGACCCTCTGCGCATTGATCGGGTGGGGGCCTATGCCGCCCGCTATGCCGCCAAGAACGTCGTGGCCGCCGGTCTGGCCACGGAATGTGAAGTTCAACTCAGCTATTCCATCGGCCGCTCCCGACCGGTAAGTGTTCAGGTGGAAACCTTCGGCTCCGGCAAGATTCCGGATTCCAAAATTGTCGCCCTTCTGGAACAACATTGTGAATTCCGCCTGGCCGGAATTTTAAAAAATTTCAATATGCGATTCCTCCCGGCTTCTTCCCAGTCGGGCTTTTACCGCAAGCTGGCGTCTTATGGCCACGTCGGTCGGCTTGATCTCGATCTGCCGTGGGAAGCTACGGATAAAAAAGACCTGTTCCAGCAGTCCCTCGGAGCAGCTGCGTTTTAAAAATGGGTGGCACATTATCTGAACCTGGATAGGCCGGAAAGATTGCTCACTTGCAACCCGTGGTTCTCATGCCCATTCCTGCTGGAATAAAAGACTTCCATAATTTTATCAAAATTTAACAACCGGCTAACTTTTCTAACATTTTAACATCATTGAATTGATAATGAATTGATCGGAGAGGAACCGATGCCATGAACAAACCCAAAGTTCTCTTTCTCTGTACCGGCAATTCGGCCCGCAGTCAAATGGCCGAAGCATTTCTCAGGAAATATGGGGGTGACAAATTTGAGGTTTTCAGCGCCGGATTTGAACCCCAGGGCATCAATCCCTTCACCAGGACGGTTATGGTGGAAAAGGACTTCGATCTGGCGGATCAACATTCTAAAAGCGTCCAGGAATATCTGGGGAAAATGAATTTTGATTATCTTATCACGGTGTGCAATAAAGCTGAACAGGACTGCCCCATCGCCTTTCCAGGAGTCAGACATCGCCTGTTTTGGCCGTTTGAAGATCCAGCAGCGCAACAGGGTCTGGAAAAGGAAAAATTGGAAAAATTCCGCCAGATTAGAGATCAGATCGAAGGTCGTATAAAATTGTGGCTCCAGGAACAGCCTTAAATTTCTTTTGCGTATCCTCAAGGATGGTAGTTTGTTAAAAATTGCGGCAGAAAAATTTTTTCACCTCATCCATGGGAACCGTTTAATTTATAACACCTGTTGGGAAGATCCCAGGATAGACCGGCAGCTTCTGCAATTAGGCGCAGAGAGTAAAATTGTGGTCATTACCAGCGCCGGCTGCAATGTCCTGGACTACCTGCTGGACGACCCCGAAGAAATTCATGCGGTGGACATGAATTACCGGCAAAATGCGCTGCTGGAGCTGAAAATGGCCATGGTAGCAGTGAGAGATTTTAAGGATCTCTTCGCCATGTTCGGGGGGGGCGGCTGTGACCATTATCAGGAAATTTACCGATCCGTCCGGGAGAGGCTCTCACCGCCGGCTCAAAACTTTTGGGATCGAAAAATCACCTATTTCAGCGGCCGGGGATGGCGCAGATCTTTTTACTGGCGAGGCGCGGCCGGTGATTTTGCCTGGGTGTTCAGGCTGCTCGTGTTGGGTAAGTGCAAAAATGGCCAGACTGTGGTGAACGCCCTCCTCGACAGTGAAACCCTTGAGGCTCAGACCTACTATTACCAACCATTGGAAAAAAAGCTTTGGAATAAAACTGTCTCCTGGCTGATCCGCCAACCCTGGTGCATGGCCCTGGTGGGAGTGCCACAGCCGCAGATTGATCTTCTCAATCGGACCCATCCGGAGGGATTGGGCGGTTTTGTCCAGGAAAAGTTAAGAAAAGTGATGACTGAGACGCCCATCAGGGACAATTACTTCTGGCGGGTGTATCTCAACGGCTCTTATACCCCGGAGTGTTGCCCCAATTATTTAAAAGCAGAAAATTTCGAAAAGTTAAAGTCGAATATCCCTAAGGTTAAACTTCATTCCCGAACCATAACTGACTTTTTAACCAACCACCCGGGAAGCTATACGCACTTTATCCTCCTGGATCACCAGGACTGGCTGGCCTGGCATAATCCCCAGGACCTTGAAGAAGAGTGGCACTACATTTTTCAGAACAGCAGGCCGGGTACAAAAATTCTGATGCGGTCAGTTGGTCTGCATGTGGACTTTCTGCCCCGCCAGGTAACGTCACGCCTGCGGTTTTTTCCGGACCAGACCACACCGCTCCACCACCAGGACCGGGTGGGAACCTACGGCAGTCTTCACCTGGCGGAGGTGCAATGACATCGGAAAGTAACGGTCAACCTCATGAAATCATACACCATCCGGTGGCGCGTTATTATCGCCTCCATTCCAGAGTGTATGACGCCACCCGCTGGAGCTTTCTTTTCGGCCGCAATCATTTAATAAAAATGATCTCCGACAGGGCGCGTCCCCCCCGTATCCTGGATATCGGTTGCGGCACCGGAGATAATTTGTTGAGATTGTGCCTAAAATTCCCTACTGCTGAAATAACCGGTTTGGACCTGAGCGAGGCGATGCTCTCGATAGCCAGGAAAAAACTTGAAAATCATGGATGCCCGGTCAATTTGGTCCATCGGGCCTATGATCAACCCCTGGCTCCGGCCACCCCCTTCGATCTTCTGGTGTTCTCCTATTCCTTGTCCATGTTCAATCCAGGCTGGGAACAGGCCATTGATTGTGCCTGCCAGGATTTGGACCGGGGCGGATGTATAGCCGTAGTGGATTTTCACAACTCGCCTTTTCCCCTTTTCAAGCGCTGGATGGCTCTCAATCACGTCCGTCTGGGGGGGCATCTCATGCCCCTGCTGGTATCCCGATTTCGCCCCGAGGTCTGCCAACTCTACCCAGCTTATGGCGGCATCTGGTCTTATTTCCTGTTTCTCGGGAAAAAAACTAATCCATGAAACTCAGAACATAGTTCAAAATGAGATAAACCAAGGCATCATGTGCCTGGAATTTCCGAACCCCAGTAACAGCCTCCTCTGAGTCCATAGCGAAATTTTTAAAGGTATTCTCTCTCAAATATTCCCAGACATGCTCAACTGGAGTAGGCGTTCAGCTATCAGCATTCAGCTTTCAGCAAAAACAATGGGGCAGGGAAACTAAGTGAAAAACCAGTGATCCGCCACCTTAGAATAACTAATTGAATTCATAGCATTAGTTGACCGCTGAACGCTTACCAACTGGATTTAACTCTGGACTATA
Source organism: Deltaproteobacteria bacterium (assembly GCA_016874895.1). Taxonomy (GTDB): domain Bacteria; phylum Desulfobacterota; class Desulfobaccia; order Desulfobaccales; family Desulfobaccaceae; genus Desulfobacca. The sequence continues at coordinate 578 of VGSX01000026.1, read as the reverse complement.
CGGAGGCAGGGGGATAAGTCTCATAGTTGCTGGCACACGCAATTCCCGGGCCCGGTGCCATCCGGCCCCATCCAGAATCATGAGGCAAAAGTCACCGGCAAAGGTTTGTTCAGTGCTTATTATATTGCCCCAACCACAGCCATACAGCTTGTTTGGAAACCCCCAACATGTTGGCAACATCCTGGGCGTGAAATGGTCCCAGGCATGTTAACCAGATCGCCAATCTTTTCTTATAGGCTTCAACCGTGGGAGCTTCTTTGAGCCAAGACAATAATTCCTCCGGTGTGAGCCAAGATTTGATTGTGGCAGGTTTGCGCATCTTTGGAGCCCCTGCCAGAATATATCATTACTCGTAATTGATCACAGGGTATAGAGAAAAGAGAAGGGCAGCATTTTTAGCTGGCGACAAATTTAACTTTGTGATAAAGCTGTTCTCAGAAATATTGGTAACAGGACAGCATGTCACAGAGCACTTATTGCATACGAGGCCGCCAGTTAGGGCCTAACGAGCTGGAGACCATCCGGGGGGTTAGTGAGCGCTATTGGTCGCAGGGGCGTTCAGCCATCTCCCGGGCTCT
>VGSX01000025.1 GCA_016874895.1 Deltaproteobacteria bacterium | reverse complement strand
CGCATAATCGCTGCCTCCGGTCAACATATTGTTATCATTGACTATACCACCTTTTTGGGCTCATAAACAGCGATTTTTGAGGGTCCTTAAAAAAAGAGTTTTTCAACATCCTGTTAGCGCAAACAGAGCCGCATATCCAACGAGCTTTTTTCTTAAAATTTTGTTGAGTACCATGCCCTTCCCTTTCGCAAGTTATTTTGGAAATTGTCGCCATCAAGAATAGACCCGTAACCGGCTTCTCCGTTGGGGCCAGTGGCGTTAATCCGCCAATCCAGCCTTCCTTAACCATTTCTCCACGTGGTCCATAGCCTTGTCGCCCTGGGCCACTTTTTCCTTTTTCTGGTTGTAAATCACGAAGTAGGGCACGGTTTTGAGGTTGTACTGCACTGCCAGAGGGGATTTCCAGTCAATGCCCTTAAACCCCGGACGGTTGATGTCCAGCCGGATGATCACCAGGTTGTTGGACCGCTGGGCCAGCTGCTCCAGCCGCGGCGCCAGGCGTACACAAGGTGGGCAGAAAGGGCTGGAGAATTCAATGAGGGTGATCTGGCCCTTGACCGCCAAGGTGGAAATATTTATTCTTTGGCCTCCTTGGCCGGCGTTGGCCTCGAAAAACTGGCCGGCAGCCGCCCAGGAATAGGCTCCAATGACCAATACCAGCGCCAAACTGAGGGTAAGGGTAACCTTTTTTATAGGAAAAAGAATGCCCATGATTTCTAACCCTCCTGGTTAAGAAATGAATGCCAGGCTAGTTCTCTGTTGGGAAGGCGGCCGGCAGACTGAAATTGACGTCAGCTTTGGCTGCGCGGATTTCCTTCCGGTTGGCGCTAATATTTCGGGTGATGTAAAAATCACAGGCCCTGGTGCCCTGGGTCTGGCCCGCCTTCACCTGGGTGAGGAACGTGTATTTCCCTTCCGGCAGGCTGCCCAGGCTGAAGGGCAGGGCAAGGCGGTATGAACCGCTGGCTTGCTGGGAGGAGTTCACCGCCGGCCGGTATACAAATTTTCCCTGGTTAATTACTCCCTGGGTCACTTCCACCGGGACCGGCTGGTCATTGCCGTTGAGGATGGTATAAATAGACTCCAAAGTCACCTGGCTGCCCGGGGCCACCGCCTCGGGCTGCACCGACACCTGGTCAATGACCACCTTTTCCCCCTGCTGGGGATCATACTGGTAAAAAGCTTCAGCGGTTTGTCGGTTGCGGTACTGCTCCTTTAGGTAATGGCCGTAGGTCAGGCCCGCAATGCCGCCGGCCGCGGCTCCGGCAATGGCTCCGACCACCGCGCTTCTGGCCACGTCCCCCGTAGCCAGGCCCAACAGGGCTCCCAGAGCTGCTCCCAAGGCGGCTCCCCCCACGGCCCCGCCTGCAGCTGAGGCCGCCGGGCTGGGGGCGCCGTCCGGATTGGTAGTGGCGCAGCCCATGCCGCTTACCACCAGAGCAACAATGGTAATAATTGCCAAGAAGTTCCGCACCATATCCAATTCCTCCTTTAATTGGTATGTGGAGTTAATTCAGCTTATCCCACTGCGGGGTCCCATAGGGATTTTGTGTTTTCTCCTTTTGCCTCGGCGGTGGAGCAGGCTTGGGCGCAGGCCGAGGCGCGTTAGAATCAGGTGGTAGAGATGAAGTTGGTGTTTCCTTTGATTTTAGAGGCGGCTTAAAATTTGGCTTAACCCGCTTTGGCGGTACTACAAATGGTGGTTTTGCAGGCGGCGCAGATGATGGTGGAAGCGGCTTGAGCGTTGGAGGCGGCTTTGGCGGCGGTGGAGCCGGCTTGGGCGGCGGCGTAGGCGGCTTGATCGGTGGCGTAACTTGCTTGGGCTGTGGCTGCGGCTTGAACTTCGGCGTAACCTGCCTGGGCTGCGCTGGAGTTGGCTTGGGGGGAGGAGGTGGTTTGGGCGCAGGCCGAGGCGCGTTCGGATCAACGGGCGAAGATGGGGGCGGGGTAGGCTTAATTGAAGGACGCGGTGATGATGGTGGTGGAGCCGGCTTGGTCGGTGGATCTGGTTTAGTAACCAGTGGTTTAGGCGGAGTCGGTGGCTTCGTCACCGGTGGCTTGGGCGGCGGCGGCTTAATTTGCGGCTCGGGAAAAAAGGGAGGGGGAGGCGTGGGGCGAGATTCTGGTTTGGGAAGAGGTGTAGCGGCCATCTTTTGCTTTACAGATTGAATATTTTTTTGGATCAAAGCCCCCAGGTCTTGATAAGCTGTTCCCTTTGGCTCAGGTCTAAATGCTTGGCATATGCCCCCCACATCTAGAAGATGGGAGATCGCCACCTTATACCCGCTGACTTGGAGTAACGCTTGTCCAAGATAAGTATCGGCCTTATCGAATTCTTTCTCGTGGACCATAATGGCAGCCAAATTATTGAGAGCCAAAGGGTTGCCAGGGTATTGTTCAAGAGCCTTATTCAGGATTGTTTTTGCATCAGCCATCCTTTTCTCTTGCATGAGATCATAGCTTCGAATCAGGGCATCTTCCAGCGGGGTATACTGGGCGGTTTTAGGGGCCGTCGGGCCGAACGCCAGTGGCTGAAGCCACCTTATTACCCCTAACAGAATAATAACTCCAGCCAGCACCATTCCTGCCACCATCACCAGCACCTGCCATTGTGCCTTTTTGGAGGGCATCGTCAGCGGCTGTGGGGCAGGTGTGGGGCCAGGGTCTGAGGCTGGAACGAAGGCGGCCGGGGAAGCTGGTTCCGGTACTTGACTGATTGCAGGCGGGGAGGGAAAAGACGCCGGTGGGAACGGGGGTTGAAGTTGCTCCACCTCCTGACCCAGCAGGGCTTGCTGAAACTCCCGCATGGACTGGAAGCGCCTCTTGGGGTCCACCGCCAGAGCCTTCAGAAGAGCATCTTCCGCCGAGGACGGGATGGCAACACCCAGCCGGGAGGGCGGCGCCAGCTCGTCTTCGGCCAGGCGCTCCAGGGCCTCCAGGGGAGCCTGTCCGGTGACCGCCCGGTACAGGGTGGCTGCGGTGGCGTAAACGTCGGTCCAGGGCCCCTGTTTGCCCTTGGCCCGGTACTGCTCCGGGGGAGCATACCCGGTCTTCAGGATCACCGACAGGCTTTTGCTGTGCTCCCCGGCAAAATAGCGGGCCGCGCCGAAGTCCATGACTTTCACCTGCCCGCCGCCGGTGAGGTAGATATTGTCCGGACTGACATCCCGGTGCAGCAGGCTGACCTCGTGCACCGTCTGCAAGGCATCCATCACCGGTAGCATGATTTGCAGGGCCAGGTCGAAAGGAATCCTGCCGCCCTGCTGCTCCAGGTATTCTTTGAAATCCACCCCCTCGATGTAGGGCATCACCATGTAAGCGGTGCCGTTTTCCTGGAAATAGTCCCGGGCCGAGACGATATTAGGGTGGTCGCCAAACTGGGCCACGGCCCGGGCCTCCTCCAGGAATTTCTCCAGGCCATAGTAGAAATGCTCCCGGGCTTCCCCGGTGTAAATGGAGATTGTGGTGGCCCCTTCAGCCCGGGTGGCCATCTGGCGGGGCAGGTATTCCTTGACGGCCACCTGGACGTGTAAAATCCGGTCCAGGGCCAGATAGGTCACCCCGAAGCCGCCATGGCCCAGAACGCCTTGGACTTCATACCGATTATGGAGAACTGTTCCGGATGGAAGGTACATTTCGGGTCAACCTTATACGTAGTCACCCGTATCTATGCAAGGATTGATTTCTTCGGCAATGATATTAAACAGCTATGTCACTCTTACTTATAATCTTGCACAACAGCTCGTAGGCCTCAAAAAAGGTCATCCTCTCATTTGCACCTTATTTCAAAAGAAATATCGGGTTCTACTATGTAAAAGCGGTCACCATTTTTTAGGGGATAGGGCCTTCCAACTTCTAACCGTGTTCCATTAGCAAGAAAAGTTCCATTTTTAGATCCACAATCTTCGATTAAGATATTCTTGCTATCATCATCTATTCTAATAATGCAATGCTTCCTGCTAATGCCTTGATTAGATTGGATAATCAAATTACTTTGGTTCGGGTCTCGTCCTATGATAAGAGCCCCATCCACTAGATCAACTAGATCAACAGCTTTCCCTGCCAATGGGCCAGACAGACCGGAAATGGACCAAGCAGTGCCATCTGGTAATGAGGGAACGGGAACGGTTTCGGCGGATTTACTCCCAAAAGTCTCAGCGTCCTGCTCCTGCCGGTTAAATTCTCCTTGGGCACACAATATCTTGGCTTTGTCAACGTTTTTTGCCGTTACAGTGCCAACGAATCTAAAGCCATTGATTTTAAGTCGGTTTTCTATCCATGTGTTCCCTAAAAAACCGAAAATTAAACTAACCGATAAATCTATAATTGACATTATGATTTTAACTTCAGGTTTATGGTTTCCAATTAACATATAAACAGCGATTGCTGACGATATAATAATAATCAAATAAGTAACACCAGCAAACCATAACCGTTTTATAAACGCCCATATCCACCCAAAGAAGAAAGCCGGCCAAGAATATCCTATCTTAACAACTTCATATGATCCGGAATATTCATAAACTGCAAAATCTTTTAAGCTGAGGCCGCTTATAATAGCCAGAATAACAATTAATATTGTTGCTATCAATATAGCAATCATAAAATCATAACCTAGCATATTATTCCAACCTCATGCAACAATTGTCCCGGCTTGCGGTATTGCGTACCAGGTTAATAGATTTGTACCTTTTTTGATTATAAAATGACGTCCGCCATGAACCAGTGCTATGGCCGCGTCTTTTCCGCTGGTTCGTTAAAGTCCGCCTTGAAATCTGGTTTGCCTCTCCCGATTTTTTTAGACTCCCCCTTGGCGGTTGGCCCCTGTTTAGCGGCGGTTTGTCGTTGGTCCTTGGGCCTGCTGACAGCCGCACCGGTGCGAAGTGGCCTGGGCGCGGCTGGGGGTGGCGGGGTTGCCTCGGCTGACTGAAATTTTTTCGCCTTTTCCCGCAAGTTTTTTACACGATTATTGGCAATCCGAATTTTCTCGGACTCGGTTGTGGGGGCATATGAAAGAAATTTCTTATAAGCTACGACTGCATCATAGGTCTGCCCGACCGATTGGCAAACCTCCCCTTTGAGGAAATAGGCATGGTAATCACTGGGGTTTAATTCAATGGCTTGATTGACGTCTTTGAGGGCTTCCTGGTATTTTTCCAGATACTTATAGGTGAGCGCCCGGAAATAATAAGCATTGGCCGTATCGGGCTTAAGCACGATAGCCTGGTTGAAGTCCTTTAGGGCCTCCTGGTATTGTTTCCGATTCCCATAGCAGATCCCCCGGGCGTAATACGCATGGGGCAGTTTGTCATCAATGGTTAGCGCCTGGGTGAAATCGGCCATGGCCAGTTCATACTCTTTCATTTCCCGGTAAGTATCACCTCTCATAATAAAGAGACGGGCATCCCGGGGGGTTAAAATCAGGGCTTCGCTGAAAACCTTGATGGCCTCCATTTTCTTGCCCTGATTGCGTAATTCCAGGCCCTTTTTTTGTAATTCCGTTACCTCTGCCGGAGTTTGGGCTGTGGCGACCCCGATGACCATGATCAACAATAAAATTGCAGCAAATGGATAACCTAATAATTGGACGGTATTTTTCATAGAAGCGGTCTCCTGTAATAATTAAAGTTGGCTGGGGGCAACACATCCTTAAAACCTATTATTATGCTGCATCAGCTGCATCAGCCCATCATGGTGTTACCGTAAAAGACTTGCTTCCTATCTTCTTACTACCAATGAAGAGGTCCACTCGATATTCTCCGGGATGCCAGAAACTCCCATACTCCTCATTGCCAAAGCCAGTTTCATGCAATGATGCATTCTCACCTGACTTTGCAGAATTTTTTACAATATAATTCCCAAAAATAGATTTCCCCCGATACCATATCGCCCTAATTGGAAAGTCAATCTGCTGGTTCAGTTGCGGATAGATGAGATTGACCTCATAACGGATATACCGTGTATTATTCCTATTAAAATTTTCTTTATATTCCCGCTTGTTAGGTGGCAATCCTCCTTTGGGACCCTCATATAATTTAATGCTTTGCACCCGAGCTCTTAGCATATGTAAATAATCTTGAGATTCATCCATGGTATGGGCGGTGATCTCGTTGATGCGATTACGCAAATTGGCAGCACCCGTTTGGTCCAGCTTCTCCATGATCTTGGCTTGGTCCTCGGCTGCAGTCATATTCTTTAAATGGGCTTGTGTAAGACCCAGGTTAAATCGCGCAAGTTTAAAATCGTCCTTGAGCTTAACCGCTTTTTCCAGGTGTACCAATGCCTCCTGATAACGGCCTTGCATCCGATAAACATAGCCGAGCCGGTTGTGAATAATGGCATTATTGTCCTGCACCTTGAGACTCTTTTGGCACCAATCGATTGCTTCCGAATATTGCAAAGTTTTGACAAAAGCATCGGTTAATGCCTCATAGACTTTCATATTTTTGGGGTTGGAGCCAACTACTTGCTTCAGAGTGCTTATGGCGGCGTCATAATTTTTGGCTTTTAACTGAGCAACTCCCTGTTCGAGAAGCTTTTGTTCCTCTTTGGAAAGGCTAGATCCCGGTTGCTTGAACAACTGCATCACCCCCAGCAGGATGAGGACTCCTGCCAGCACCGTTCCTGCTACCAGTAATGGCACCTGCCACTGTGCCTTTTTCGAGGGTGTCATAATCAGCGAGTCCGGGGTATGACTGAAGGGGGCAGAGGAAGCTGGTTCCAGGGGCGGAGGGCTGAAGGGCGGAGAGGGAGAAATCGGCGGCGGGGACGCGGGCTGATACGCCACCGCCTCCTGGCCCAGCAGGGCTTGCCGAAACTCCCGCATGGACTGGAAGCGCCGGTCAGGGGCCACCGCCAGGGCTTTCAACAGGGCCTGTTCCGCCTCCGGTGGAATGGCCACCCCCAATTGGGAGGGCGGGGCTATGTCATCTTCGGCCAGGCGTTCCAGAGCCTCCAGGGGGGCTTGGCCGGTAACCGCCCGGTACAAGGTGGCCGCGGTGGCGTAAACATCCGTCCAGGGCCCCTGTTTGCCCTTGGAGCGATATTGTTCCGGAGGGGCGTACCCGGTCTTCAGAACCACCGACAGGCTCTTGCTGTGCTCCCCGGCAAAATAGCGGGCCGCGCCGAAGTCCATTACCTTCACCTGCCCGCCAGTGGTGAGATAGATATTGTCCGGGCTGACGTCCCGGTGCAGCAGGCCGGCTTCGTGCACCGTCTGCAAAGCGTCCATCACCGGCAGCATGATCTGCAGGGCCAGGTCGAAGGGGATCCTGCCCCCCTGCTGCTCAAGATATTCTTTAAAATCCACCCCCTCGATGTAGGGCATCACCATGTAGGCGGTGCTGTTTTCCTGGAAATAGTCCCGGGCCGAGACGATATTGGGATGGTCGCCGAACTGGGCCACGGCCCGGGCCTCCTCCAGGAATTTCTCCAGGCCGTAGTAGAAATGCTCCCGGGCCTCCCCGGTGTAAATGGAAATCCGGGTGGAACCTTCCGCCCGGGTGGCCATCTGGCGGGGAAGGTATTCCTTGACTGCCACCTGAACGTGGAGGATTTGGTCTAAAGCCAGATAAGTCACCCCGAAGCCGCCGTGACCCAGGACGCCTTGAATCTGGTAGCGATTATGAAGGACCGTGCCCTCCGGCAAATACATAAAACCTCACTTATGATTCATCAATTCTATAGCAATGCGAGTATTTCGATCGCCTTAAAGAATTAAAAGACGCAGTTCCGTTTTCCCCACCAAGATAGTGTCATCAGACTTGAGCTGGTAGCGCCCGGTGATGGGCACCCCGTTAACCATGGTGCCGTTCTTGGATCCCAAGTCGATAACATGTACAGCCTCATCTTCCAGAAAGAGCTCGCAGTGCTTACGGGACACTTCCTTGTCGTCCTTGATCACCACGTCGCACTCCCCATCGGTGCGGCCGATAATCAGGGACTTGGACAGGGTGGCGTCAATGGGCTGATGGTCGCCCCGGATGAAGATGAACCGGAGCTTAACCCCTTTCTCCTCTTTCGGTGTTCCCCGGGGTTGCAACGGGATGGTGGTGTCACCCCCCAGGGCCCGGGTGTCATCGGAGTTGGCCATGGCCACCGGAGAGACTCCCGGTCCCGGCTGCTGCCAGGGGCCTCCATAAGCCGCAGGAGCCGGCTCCAGGTGCTCTTTTTTCCGCAGTATCAGAACGAGTGCAAGAATAATTCCTAACAAAAGGAAGCCAGCGCTGGTGTATCCCCACCAAGGGACGAGCTTGCCGAACAGGGTGATGTCCGGCAGCTTCCACCAGGGGCGCGGAGGTGGTGGCGGAGGAGGTGGGGGAGTAACTACCACGCTTGTGGGTTCCGGCACCATGCGTAAATCCAGGCCATCGCTCAAGACTTTTGGACCCGCGGTTAGGTCCATCTTCAGGTAGCGGACCGCGCCATCCCAGATAACCTCAGGACCGGTCATCCGGGCCTGATAGACTCCATAGACGCGATTCCGCATAGCCGTGTAAATTTGGGTAAAGTCGGCAGTCTGGGCGCGGAAGTAAGAACCTTTCGACGTCCGGGCGAATTCTCCCAGGGTCTTCAGAGAGTTATCTTTTGAGGGGGTTATGGGCGGGCGGCAAAAACCCACGGCGTAAAGTGGTACCGGGTCCACCTTCATATCCCGCAACACTTCGTCCTTAGTGATCCCGCCAGCGAAATCATCCTGGCCGTCGGATAGGGTAATGATAGCTCGGCGGACAGGCAGGGCCGGGTCAGTCCGCCGGCCTTCCTGCATGGCCCGAAGTAGCCCCCGGTGAAGCTGGGTGTAATTATCCGTGGGACTCAGGCCGGCCACCAGGGTTTGGAGGCCGGACTTATCCGCGGTAAAATCCTGCATTAACGTGACCTCGGTGCCGAAGGTAATGATGGCGGCTTTATCTCTACTCGTCATGGAATTGATCCACGAGTTCATAAAGGCGCGCATCTTGGCAAATTCTTTTTCCGTGAGAGACTTAGAGATATCCACCAGCAGAATATAGGCGATCCCTTCTCCCAGATCCCAAAAAGGCTGAATACTTTCAATATTCAGGGCGGATCCTCCTACGGAGGCATTGATTTGTTTGGGGTCAATCCTCAAGACCGTCTGGTCGTTATTGTCCAGAATCTCCAGGAAAGCCGTAATTCCCGGAGGTTTGATTCTGGCCTGGCTGAGGTGAAATTGAGCTATATCCGCAGCATCTGCAACTCTGGTGATGGGAATAAACCCGAGAAGGGCTAATACTCCCCAAAGCACGGGATACCCCCAAAAACGGATTATTCGGCAGGCTGGTCTTTGGCTTCCCATTGGAATTTCTCCCCGCAGAAAGGAATAAAGAGCAACTTAGTCTGTCCTAATTCAATGAGGTCAAAGGGGTTAAGGTTGATGGAGGCATCCACTTCCTCTCCGTTCAGATAAATCAAACCCCGGCCATCTCCTGGCTGGAGCTTGAAGCCGCTGGTTCGGGGATTGAACGCAATGATGGCATGATTTTCCCGGGAGATGGTGTCGTCACCCCGGACGCAGACGTCCATCCTATCAGAACGGCCGATGAAGTTCCTTTCGCTGTGAAGGCGGTAGTCCCGGCCCTGGTCCGGCCCTTCGATGCAAACCAGCCAGCCCACCACGGGGTCGATGCCGATCTTTTTATGATAGTAGCCCACGGTAATGGCCTGTTCCGCCCCCCTAGCTTCCAGTTTGCCCCGGGGTGAGGCGCCCGCGCCCACGGTGACGTCTTCGTCCGCCACCCCTTTCTTTTTTACCGGTCGGGTGGCAGAAATGTTCAGGCTGGGAACCCCGCAGAAGGGACAGGAAGTGTGTTGGGTAGGGTCATAATGATGACCGGCGTCGCATCTCTTGAGATTGACAGTCATTTTGGTATTCCTCCATTCCTTGATATTCTTCATTAAAAAGGGATTGAGATGATTCAAAACCCATCTCAGTTATTGCCGATAATTAGTCTCTTTGGTGAATCTCAAAATTTTTGTTCCTAAAAACCGGCCAGTGGCGTCGAAATCATAGGCCACATATGCTGACCCCAGAGGGTCACATGCCCGGCATCCATCCTGAATTAAGAATTGAAATATAAAGCGTTGTCCGCCTCCTGATAATTGCCTCTCCTCCTTAAAGCTGTCTCGAAAGTAATAATCTGCCTTGGGAAAATTTTTTCGCCAAGGTTTCTTAAAATCCAGATTTCTTATAGTATTGATATGTCCCACCTCAACCTTATTAGGCCTTCCACCTACTAATGTATAACTATGGTCGCCACTCATATCTGTTTCACTACTCATTAATAATTTAACTTTTTGAGCGAAACATGAGTGGCTAATTGAAAAGACCATAGCAATCGAAATCAAGCTGATAATAATAAAGGTATTTATTCTATTCATTGTGAAACCCTCCTTTTTATCAGAACTCCCATTAAAAGGTCAGATTCCGCGTACAAATATACTGATCGCAGTGTAGTTATCAGCTCGGTCATTTTGCCTTTCCTTGGCCCGATGCTGAAGCACCCGCTCCATTTCCTTTATCCAAGCCACCGGAGTATCGGCTATGGCTAACGCCCCTTGCATTTCTTCTTCCATGACATATTCCCAAAAGCCGTCAGTGCAGAGCAAAAAGGCATCCCCGGCTTGGATGACCTGCTTATCAGGAGCAATGGTAGGCCGAAGGTCGCCTTCCTGACCCAAGGCCCGCAACAGATGGTTGCGATCCTCGTGGAATCTGACGTCTTCGGGAGCAATCTCTCCGGCATTGGCCAGGGCCTGGGAAACGCTGTGGTCCCTGGTTTGAAAAATGAGTTGGTTTTCCCGGAAAAGATACAACCGGGAATCACCCACATGGCCCCATAGGGCCAATTCGGCCTGGGCCATCAACAACACCAGGGTGGTGCGCATGGACTCCAGGCCCGGGTCCTCCGCCTGCCGGGCCAGCAGGGCATGGTGGGCCGTTTCCAGGTGGCGGGCCAGGGCTTCGACGGAAAGTTCAGAGGATTCCTGGCAAGAAGCCATTGCTGTTTCCACCGCCAGCCTTGAGGCGATTTGCCCTCCCACATGACCTCCCAAGCCGTCGGCCACCGCCCAACAGCCTCGGCCCTCAATGGTTTGGAAACCGAAATAGTCTTCATTGTCCTGGCGGCCGTGCCGGGAAGTTATGACCCCGGTCAAGAATTCCATATCGGGAGCCTTATCTGATCCGCAGCTCGAAAGCGATCTCGGGCTCCGCTAGGTAGAACCGGTCTCCAGGTTTTAATGGAAAGGGCGCCCCTGGGGTCAAGCGCTGTCCAGAAGCCAGGAAGGTGCCATTGGTGGAGCCGCAGTCCTCCAGGACAAAACCCTGTTTCAAAGAATCGAATTTCAAGAGACAGTGACGTTTGCTGATCACCCCGCTGTCCCCGGGAACTATGAGGTTGCTCATTCGGGCATCCCGGCCGATTGCCAGGGGTTCCATCCCCAGTTCCACCGCTTTTCCGGCCAGAGGGCCAGAGACGCCATAAAGGACCCACTGGTTGGCCAGGGCAGACTTGGCCGGCAGCCCGATGGTCTTGCCAAATGCTTCCAGGAGAATGACCCGTTTGGTAATTCTGGGGTGGCTGGAAAAGACGTCATTGATAAAGGCAAAAAATGAAATTATCTCCATTTCCTGGTGCATAAACACCTGCACGTTGGTCTGGTTGGCCAGGGAATCGGCCCCACCGGCAATACTGACCAGGGCTCGGGTCGTTGCTTCAATATCACCACATAAGATCATGGCCACGCGGTCGGCAGTCAATTCACAACCACGCCTATATGCATTTCCGACCAAGGTTCCCCAAATGGGCAACAATAAAGCCGGTTCGATAAGAAGATTCCGCAAGACGCTCGTGTGACCGGCGGCATGATGGGCCATTTCATGGGCGATAATGGCCCGCAATTCCTTATGAGCTTTGCGACGCAGCATCAAATCCACCAGGGAGGCATAAAGGACCACATACGAATGACCTATAAATTTCAAGGCAAAGGCGTTGATTCCTCCCTCCATGTTAACCACAAAGACATAGGGGATTTCAATAATCCCCAATTCTTTTGCCACTTCCTGCACGACTTTGTGTAATTCAGGATACTGGGACTCGCTGACTCTCACCGAGTTGCCAAAGATCTGGGCTTTGTAAAATTCCCGTCCCATGAAATAGAGGAGCACGGCAAACAGCAACCCGCCCCAAATCCAGAAAAGCCAGATGGCCGATAGTGTAGGGATGAATAAGAAGGTTAGGGCAGTGATGGCAAAATAACTGGTGAAGGTCACCATAAAGGAAAAACACCAGATCAAGCCCCCCATAATAGCGTTTAATAAGAAGTAAATTTTTTCTTTCTCATGCCGGTACATTTCGATGTTAATCATTTTTTTCCCCTCTCTTTATACAAGTTGTTATCCCATTAAAATTGTTTGTATCATAAAATTGTATAATAATCATCAACTTGGTGGTTTGATGTAACTTCTCCAAGTTGTTCTAAATATAAAGGAGAATCTTCCTCATTTTATTTGCTCTCGGGCTTTTTGTAAGAAACCAATTCCCATATAGATGTAAATTGTTTCTTACCACCCCGGATTATATTATGTTCAAACTTTATCAAACCTACACCAGGAGCGAAGTAAAAACAAAAATCTATTATATTCTTATTTTTATCCTTATATTTTTCTTCTAAAATTTTCCTTTCCTTCAATTTAATTGCTTTTTCCATATTCATTACTCTTTCTTTGACTGTCTCTTCCTTATTTTCATCCTTGACTTTATTCTTTTCCTGTAAAGGAGATTGTGGCGGTTGTGGGCGTGTCATCGGTCGCGGGGCTGGGGGCCGTGTTGGCGGTTTTATTCCACGGGGGGATTCAGTTTGCGTAGTCCTTATTTCCCTGATCTTCATACAATTATCAAAGGTTCCTGCTGGAACTTTTATGGTTTGATTGATATTCTCCACAGTAATTTTGGCTGCCGGAACTGTCCTGGAACGGGTTACGGTCTTCTTCCCGTTGTCGCTGCGGATTGTCTCAGTATTGGCATCGTATTCCCAAGTTGTATTTTGGATAACAGGATATTTTAAATAGTAACGGGGGGGATTATATATCCAAGGAGTTGCATCGCTTTGTGATTCGGCACCAATCTTTAAAACACCGGAATAGTTTTCTCTGAATAACCCATATTCCACCGATATTTTGGTTCCATACTTTATAATTTGTCGAGGTGTGACTTTTTGACCTGCAACTTCATACTGAGACAGATTACGCGCCACTATTCTAAGCCATGTTTTTTTCCCAGTGGCATCAAAATTGTTGCATTGATATTCCCAAGTCCATCCTTCTTGCAAAGGAAAATAGTTTTCTTTAACGGCCAAGAGATCGTTGCTGTCTTTTCCAGGATTTTGTTCGGCCCCATACAATCCTGGGGTCACCATTCCTAACATGATAATAAAAGGAATAACGTGAGCATAGGATCTTTTCATGGGCATGCCCTTCCTTCAGACTTTTTACAACGGATTCAGGCTTCCTCCAGCCATGCAAGAGGAATTTACAGTCATTCCAGAGGTCAGTTATTGTATCTTCCTCTCGGGAGAAATTTTTGGTTTAGCTCCTGCTTTCCCCTTTTTCTTTTCCTTCCCCTCCTTATTCTGGGAGCTGTTAGGCATCGCCGCCCCGGTTGCAGGCGTCTGCCCTCCCACCATGGGTGGGCCTCCCACGTCCAGTGGTAAAATTGTTTTGCTCTCCCCCTTTGGGGTTTGGACCGGCGGGGCCGGAGGCTGAATCGGGGGTGAGGTAATTGGTTTAGCCGTGAGGGCCGGAGCGGCGCCTGGATCCGCAGGGAGCGCTGGCACTGAGGTGGGGGCAGGGATCGCAGGTGATTCTGTAGTCGGGGCGGCAGGCTGGACTTCGGCAGGGGGCTTTGCCGATGGCGCGAGGGACTTTTCCGGGAGCCCAAAATACCGGTGAGCCAGATACCACCCACCCCCCAGCCCCAGCAACCCTATCAGCACCCCTAGGGCTAGCCAGCGACCAAAGTTTTGGCGGCCTAACCACTGCCACGTAAACCATTCCGGTTCGCACCCCAGTATGGCCACTGTGATGTTGTCCTGGTGCCGCTGGTTTCGGGCCACAACTTCATCTACCAATGCCTCCGCGGCCTCCTGGGGGTCACCTTCCAGCCAAGCCGCGATTTCATTTTCTCCCAGGATGTTATAAAGGCCGTCACTGCACAGCAGGATGCGGTCTCCTGGTTCTACGGGAATTGGCAGCACGTTGCGGTCAATCTCGGGGAGTTCCGTCAGTCCCAAATAACTGGTCAAGGCCCGCCGATCGGGATGAGCATCGGCCTCCTCCTGGGAAAGATTGCCGGCAGCCACCTCAAACTCCAGTTCCCGAGCATAATCGTGGTCGGTAGTAAGCTGAGTGAGCTCCCCTTGTCGCCACAGGTAAATGCGGCTGTCTCCCACAGATATCCAGTAAAGTTCCTTATCTTTGACCACCGCGGCCGCCAGGGTGGTTCCTATTTCGTCCTCCTGGCCAGTCTCTCGGCCTATCTCAACCACACCATCATTGGCGGAAAGCAAAGCGCGGAGCAGAGCCTCAGGAACCGATTCTTCCTCGGACTTGGCCTCATACTGTTGGAGCATTATCATCTTGGCTATCCGGCTGGCCTCCCGTCCCTGGGCCAGGCCGCCCATACCGTCGGTAAGAATGGCCAGAACCCCGCCGTGACTGACAAAGGAGACATTGCCGAGATTGGAAAAGCCGAAATCATCCTGTTGCTCCTGACGGCTCCCGATATGTTGGGCGTTTCCGGGGACAACCTTCATAATTGGCTTTCTGGGCTCATACTTGAGAAAATCCCAATGTTATTGTCCGCGTTTCTTAAGATCGAACTTGATAATTCTTTCCAAATTCTCTTTTTCAAATTTATTGAGACGGGAATCGACTTCTTGTTTATGAGCGGCCAATTGGGTTTCTTCGATTTTCTCGGGGCGGTACCATGATTGTTTTTCGAAATAGTCCCGCAACTGCGGCTCTCGAAATACCATGCCATGGCGGGCATAGATTTCGTTGCGCATGATCTTGCGATCCTGGGGAGACAGGGAAGACAGCTCCTCCTCGGTAACCAGCCGCCGGGCTGTCCAGGACCAGCGAGGGGAGTTGGTGAGTTCGGATTTAGGACTCGGAGCGGATTGTTCAGGGGAGGAAGCCGCTCCTCTTCCACCCATCTTTTCCATTTCTCGTTGTGGGACTTCCCGAGAAGGAGGCACCGTAACCGGCGAAGTAATGCCTGAAACAGAGGAGCTACTAGGAGGAGCAATTTGGAGAGCCTTTGTCTCTGGAGGGTGCACGAGGGACTTTGCAAAAAGGGCAGGCTTTGCCTGGCCCTCAGACTTGCTACTGCCAGCATTGTTATTAACCAGGCCAATTAACTGTTCTCATTTTAAGCGGCGGCGTACCGCACATGTTTTCCATGGAAATACTTTTCCACGATATGAGGTTGCATTTGGCGTTTACGCAGATAGCCCCGTAAATTTTTGACCAATTCGTCTTGATGGCTGGGCCTACTTTTTCTGATGGTATTACTCTTCACGTCCTGGTTTAACAATTCATCGGGATTCAGTTCCGGACTATAACCGGGGAGGTAAAACAAGCGAATTTGCTCGCTATGCTCTTCCAGCCACTGTTTCACTTTTTTGGAACGATGCACCGAATGGCGGTCCACAATGAGAAATACCTTGCGTTTGCTTTGGCGCACCAGACGGTTGAGAAATTCCAGGAAAACCTTGGCGTTGAACCGGCCTTTGAAGACCATGAAGTTTAACTGACCTTGGTTGGTAATGGCTGAAATCATATTGCATCCGAAGCGCTTACCCGTAGTCGCGATCACGGGAGTATGACCACGAAGTCCATAGGAGCGGCCAACCGCATGGTCGGAGCGCAGACCCATTTCATCACCCCAAAAGATTTGCGCCTTTTCACTCTTGGCTTGCTGTCGAATGGCGGGATATTCCACTTCCAGCCAGTTTTGAACCTCTTGGGGGTTTTGCTCCAGGGCACGGCGCACCGGTTTTTGCGGAGTAAAGCCCCAACGCTTTAAATATCGACCGGCGGTCGATAACGACACCCGAAGGCCAAACTTGCGCTGAATCAATTTAGCTACTGCTTCTCGGGTCCAAAGGTAGAAAGGCAACTTCAGCTGTTCCGGGTGATGATCGACCACCGTTTTCGCAATTTGAGCCGCCTGCCATGGTAATAACGCACCGCCCTTGGGGCGACCTTTGGATTTGGCATTGAGTGCCTGGATGCCGCCGTTGCGGTATGCTTTTAGCCATTTACTAATGGCTCGGCGGGTTACACCAAAAATTTTGGCTACTTCAACTTGCTTCTTTCCATCTAACACGGCCTTAACCCCAAGTTGACGGAGTCTCTCTTGGGCTTTGGGCGAAAGTGAACGGGCATCAACCTTTTCCATGCATGTTAGTTTACATTAATTTCAGCTGAATGGGAACTATTTATTGCACTGAGTAATAAAACCGAAAAACCTACCCCTCGAATGTAATTGAACTTTTCTCCTCCCGAAATCATTTCTCTACCGACAGCCGCTTTCCATGAATAGGTTCCCGCCCTTAGTCCTGCTTGCGAAACATTGAATTCATGAGGAAATATGGCAAATACCCATTCATCCACCTTCAGGTTCTGCTTCTTCTGGGCCCTGAATTGCTTGCCATCAGGCCCCTTGACAATAAATACCACCGTAAAGTTACTCAAGACTCGGTTTTTATCAAACAGTCCTAACTGCATATTATTTCCGGAACCAGCAATGGATGTCGCCCAATTTGGACGGTCGTAACCACCCTTCTGAGCGGATACCATCGAAGGAAAGACAGATAAGGCAATCATCAATCCAAGAAGAAACAGAACAAGAAGAACCCTGCACTTCAAAGAGATTTCCATAAAAACCTCCAACGTTACCTTTTCACTCATCAATTTGCGGTGCACCTCTGACTTGGTTTCATGAACCTATGGCGCCCTGGATAATGCTTATTCTCCGCCTTAAAGATGCGCCCTTGTCTGAACGTAATTGCGCGGTCAACGCATCCCCCGGGTGAAATAACAACGCGCAAAAAGTCCTCCCTATCCGTTCCAAAGTACACAGATTTGGGACGACCTTTGGTTAGATCCAATCGGCTCCGGGAACCCGGAAGAATGACAATGCCGTTTCCGAGGTCAAGCTGGACATTGGATTTGAAAGCCGCCGCTTGAAAATCCTCGTGAGACCAAAATTCCACACCCTTGACATATTTTTGCAGGGTGTATTCTGGGTCAGATGAATTAGTGGTGGAAGCAAACATCAGAAACGCAATGAGTACTATGGGAAACAAGAGGATCAATGTGTTTTCTTTCATGTCGTTTACCCTTTATATGATGGGATTATTTAGACCTCGGTCCAATTGCCACTTTTCCGCACTTGGGGCAGGCTTTATTTTCATATTCACTCATCCAAAATTCATGTTTGCATTTGTCATTGCCACATTTTACCTTTATCTCAGCCATTGTAATATCTCCTTTTAATTGAGGTTCCCAACTCACTTCTGAGTTGTTTAACACAGGCATTTGCTATTCACTTTACAGGTTTCCAAGTTTTTAGTATGTCATGCCAATATCATGGCCATTTTATTTCCAGTCTATTCACATTGATGATCCCGGATGACGTTTACCAGTCTACTGTTTCTGTATGACATGAAAATATTTCTGTTTTCAGAAAAATAGATGGTGGGGTTAAAGGACATGGAATCGTACCAAAGATTAACCCAGCGACCTTTTCCTTGAGCAGTCAGATCCACGACCTTCCCATCTCCAGGAGAGGTGATGGTGCCCTGGTTTAGATCGAGGATAACGCCGGCCTTTTTCGCAGCTTGAAAAGTGCCCTCAAATACATTGATTCTGGTTTGGCCTATTTTTACAACCTTTATAGTCGGGACATCCCATGCCTGAAGTTCGCCGGTAAAAACCAAATTCACCCCTATTAGCAGGATGTTGAAAAACCAACTGAATTAAGCTGTTTCTCCTATACAGGATGACTTCGGTAGCCTTATGACGGGCAAATTTGCTGATAAATCTGGGCCATTTCTCCTTTCGGTGGTCGATGGCCGGGACAATTGCCATATTCCTGGGGTCTGTTTCGGTTCATGGAGAGACCTCTGCCGTCAGGTTGCGTATTCGCACCAGATTGTAAGCCGCCGCGGTGAGGGTGAATATCCAGCCCACCCGTTCCTCTCCTCGGTGACGAGTTTTCCGGAGATTACCCACGGTTTTGATCCAGCCAAAAATTTCCTCCACTCGTTTGCGCAGGCGTTGACTGACGGCGTAACCCGGATGGCGGGTGGTGCGACCGTCAATGGCGGACTTCCGGCCATTGCAGTTTTGAGCCACATGGGGCACGGCCTTCAGGGCACGCAAAGATTGGACAAACTCCCGGGTATCATAGGCCTTGTCGGCGCCCACGGTAATGCGGTGGCGGCCGGGAACGGCCTCCACCAAGCCCACCGCCGCCTCCCGTTCGGCGGTGCCGGTTGCCGCGGTGAGGCGGGGCGCAATCACCAGGCCGTGGCGGTTCTCCATCAACACATGCCCCATGAAACAGAGTTTGGCCTCTTTCCCTTTGCCCTTGCGGAACAGCCGCGCCTCCGGGTCCGTGGTGGAGGCATGAGTTTGGTTCAAACGCCGCTCCCCATGAAAATCCACTTCCGGGTTGCGACCGGAGCCCGCGTCAGGAGGCGGGGCGTCCTTGGGACGGAAACTCTTCAGGGAGGCCCAGGCTTCAATCAAGGTCCCATCCACAGTGAAATGTTCGTCCGACAACAGTCCGGCCTGGGCGGCCTGATTGGTGATGCCTCGAAAAAAGGTCGCCGCCAGGTCCGAACGGAGAAATCGTTCTCGATTCTTGGAAAAGACGGAATGGTCCCAGACCTTGTCGTCCATGGATAGGCCCACAAACCAGCGAAACAGGAGATTGTAATCCAACTGTTCCATCAACAGTCGTTCGCTGCGGATGGTATAAAGGATTTGCAGCAACAAAGCGCGCAGCAGCTTCTCCGGGGGAATGGAAGGACGTCCCTCTCGGGCATACATGGCCTGGAACTTTCCAGACAGTTCGGCCAAGGCTTGATTCACCATTTTCCGGATGGGCCGGAGGGGATGATCCTTGGGCACTCGAGCTTCGGGGGAAAGGTAGCTGTACATGGCTTGCTGCTGCACATCATCACCGCGCATAATCGCTGCCTCCGGTCAACATATTGTTATCATTGACTATACCACCTTTTTGGGCTCATAAACAGCGATTTTTGAGGGTCCTTAAAAAAAGAGTTTTTCAACATCCTGCTAGTGATCAATAGTGATCAAACAGAGTTGATGGGCAAGGTCAGAAGCTACCTCCGGAGTCGCCAACTCAAACCGGACATCAAAAATCACTATGCACTAAAATTTATGTCCGCAATGTTTGCATACTTTGGCTTCATATTTAATCATCTCGGCACACATAGGACACTTCTTCATATCAGAAGGGTCATCGTAACTTTTATTTGTTTGTGCCAACTGACCTTGCATTTGCGCTTCCACCATTTTTGTTGCAATCATCTCAGCATGTTCCAGCATGAACTCTCTCCGTAAGTGCCAGGCTGCATGTCCCACAGCGAGAGCCCAGAATATTACCCCGATCCAGGCAAAAATCAGGCTAACCACGCAACCCAAGGCTATAAAATAAAGAATTGCATTAAGAATTAACCCGCCAATCTTGCCCCTAATCAAGAAATACAATGGAGAAACAAAGATAATAATTAAGTACATCATAGTATCTCTCCTCCTTAGACGGACAATTTATTTGGACGTTTCATGCTGCTCACCTTTTATAAGGTAATCTCTCATGGACAGTGAATGTTCTCCCTGGCGCACCAAGAGAGTAAACTCCAAGGTGCAATAGCACCTGGCATCTCGTTACCCCTTTCTCTCCGCATCCGACTTATAAAGTGGCTGCAATCCGCCTCCGGGGATGAAAAGAGGACAAGTCTCCGGGAAATCCTCCAGGGAGAGGGTCTTTATAAGATTGAAAGCCTTGGCGTTTTCGTCCCGTTGAGGGCCACCGGGAGGGAACTGCTGAAACGAATGGATTTTGCCTCGCAAAAACTGGCCGTTTTTCGCCAGTTCTACCACCAACATGGGGGCATAACCACTTTCATCAATCAAGCTCATGCCTTTGTAAGTGCAAAAATTCCCCAAGCTGTAAGCGATAAGCCGATCTTTATAAATTTCTATAGCCCGGGGCACATGGGGGCCATGCCCGATAATCAGGTCAGCTCCCCGGTCTATGGCTTCCCGAGAAAACTTAACCAGATTCCCCCGGGGCTCACCCAGAAACCATTCATTTCTGTCCCAGGTATTCTGGGCTCCTCTACCTTCCGCACCCCCGTGAATAGACACTATTAAGACATCAACCTGCTTCGCCAATTTTTCAATCTCTTCCAGAGGTTCTTTGGGGTGAATGATGGACCGAGGCGCCGATCCGAAGGATAAAGCCACCAGGCCTACCTTGACCTCCCGGACCTGCATCTCTGCCACCTCTCCGTCTTTACTCGAAAACTTTATCCCGGCCTCAGTCAGGGCCCGCTTGGTGGCTTGGCTTCCGTTGGCACCGAAGTCCAGGGCATGGTTATTAGCCAGGGAGACTACCTTGAACCCGGCGGTAGCCAGGTTAGAGACAAAGCGAGTCGGGGTGCGAAAGGCAAAAACGTTGGGGCTCTCAGTATCTTTGGCGCAAGCCCCGCCGTCACAAAGCGGTCCTTCCAGGTTGCCGAAAGCGATATCTGCCTGCTGCAAGACTTCCCTTACCTCGCTGAACAAGCTACGCCCGTCATCTGGGGGAAGTTTATTGTAGGGAAAATCCGTTCCCATCATGATGTCGCCCACCGCAGCGATGGTGACCGCGGTTGAGGGGGCGGTTTCCGCAACCGCGCTGTTTCCTATAACTGATGCCAGAAGCAGAAAACCTAATATTTTAGACAGGTTCATCCCAAACAACCTTTCTCCGGTAGCTGGAGATGAAGTGCGAACATTTCGAGGCTACCTCGCCCCTGACTGCCTTAGGAATTGAACTACTGCGGTGTGGCCATTTTTAGAAGCCCCGATCAAAGCGGAATCGCCATTGGGTGGTTTGGCATTGATAGCCGCGCCATGTTTTACCAATATTTTGACGATTTCCAGATGTCCTTTCTTGGCGGCACAACTTAATGGGGTATTTTCACCTCCAGCATCCATCATGTTCACCTTGGACCCTTTGGATAACAAGGGTCTAACCATCTCCAAGCGACCTTCACATGCTGCCATAAATAAGGCGTTTGCTCCGTCATATACTGCGTTTACCTCGGCGCCCCTTGAAATTAATATTTGAGCAATTTGAGTATGTCCCTGGTTTGCCGCGTACATCAAGGGGGTAGCTCCCTCGACTCTTCCATTATTAACCAGGCCAATTAACTGTTCTCATTTTAAGCGGCGGCGTACCGCACATGTTTTCCATGGAAATACTTTTCCACGATATGAGGTTGCATTTGGCGTTTACGCAGATAGCCCCGTAAATTTTTGACCAATTCGTCTTGATGGCTGGGCCTACTTTTTCTGATGGTATTACTCTTCACGTCCTGGTTTAACAATTCATCGGGATTCAGTTCCGGACTATAACCGGGGAGGTAAAACAAGCGAATTTGCTCGCTATGCTCTTCCAGCCACTGTTTCACTTTTTTGGAACGATGCACCGAATGGCGGTCCACAATGAGAAATACCTTGCGTTTGCTTTGGCGCACCAGACGGTTGAGAAATTCCAGGAAAACCTTGGCGTTGAACCGGCCTTTGAAGACCATGAAGTTTAACTGACCTTGGTTGGTAATGGCTGAAATCATATTGCATCCGAAGCGCTTACCCGTAGTCGCGATCACGGGAGTATGACCACGAAGTCCATAGGAGCGGCCAACCGCATGGTCGGAGCGCAGACCCATTTCATCACCCCAAAAGATTTGCGCCTTTTCACTCTTGGCTTGCTGTCGAATGGCGGGATATTCCACTTCCAGCCAGTTTTGAACCTCTTGGGGGTTTTGCTCCAGGGCACGGCGCACCGGTTTTTGCGGAGTAAAGCCCCAACGCTTTAAATATCGACCGGCGGTCGATAACGACACCCGAAGGCCAAACTTGCGCTGAATCAATTTAGCTACTGCTTCTCGGGTCCAAAGGTAGAAAGGCAACTTCAGCTGTTCCGGGTGATGATCGACCACCGTTTTCGCAATTTGAGCCGCCTGCCATGGTAATAACGCACCGCCCTTGGGGCGACCTTTGGATTTGGCATTGAGTGCCTGGATGCCGCCGTTGCGGTATGCTTTTAGCCATTTACTAATGGCTCGGCGGGTTACACCAAAAATTTTGGCTACTTCAACTTGCTTCTTTCCATCTAACACGGCCTTAACCCCAAGTTGACGGAGTCTCTCTTGGGCTTTGGGCGAAAGTGAACGGGCATCAACCTTTTCCATGCATGTTAGTTTACATTAATTTCAGCTGAATGGGAACTATTTATTGCACTGAGTAATAA
>VGSX01000024.1 GCA_016874895.1 Deltaproteobacteria bacterium | reverse complement strand
CTGGGCATGAAAGGTGTCCGTGCTCAGGGGGAGATGGGGACCGTGCTCCTCCACTGAGCCGAAAGGAATGATAACCGTGGTCGTTTTAGTCAGGGCAGCCTCAAATTCCGGCATCTTCATTCGAGAGATCAACATTTCGCCTCACCTCAGATCATTTCTTTAACTTTTGGCAGCTTGCAACCAGGCCAGGGCTTCCCGGGCGGCCCGCTGGCCCTGGACAATAGCCGCTTCCACACAGGGCAGGCCCTCCAGGTCGGAATGGGCCAGGATTAGGGGGCCGTCAGCAGTCCGGCACTCCCGCCGCAGCCAGGTGTTAAACCCCGGGGTAGCCATAATCTGGGCGTGCCCGAAACGGAAAAGCTGAATCTCCTTGATTTCCTGTTTTGTCCCGGGGAAATGCCGCTCCAGGGCCGCCAGCAAAGTCTCGGCCTGGGCTTCCGGGGTCTGGCCTAACAGGGTCGCCTGGCCCTGGGGAACGGCCTGGGGGGCATAGAGAACCAGTACCTTGTCTTCCCCGGCCGCGGCATTTCGGGGAGTCAGGATAAAATCTGAAAAAGCCGGTTCTCCCACCACCCAATTTTCATAGCCCGGCGCTCTCAAGGAAAGGGGACCCCTGAGGGCCGCCACCACATAACTGCTGTAGCGGAAGCGTTCCCAATCAGCCTCCCGCCAGCCCCAATCGCCGCCCAATAATCTCCGGGCCGCGACTTTTCCCGCGGCCAGGATCACCACCCCGGCCTTGAGGGAGCGCCATTCCTTGGCCCCCCTGTCCCAAAGCAAGACCTCCACCCCATCCCCGGTCCGGCGCAGGGCCGTCACCACCTGCTGCAATCGCACCGGTCGGGGCAAGACCTGGGCTAAGGCGGTTGTGAGACGGGCATTACCCTCTGGAAATGCCGCTAACCGGCTGCCGCTGGACCATTCCGCCATGAGAAAATACAAACCCGCCCAGGCGGAGATGGTTTCCGGGCCCCCCCCCAGACACGAGCGACAGTAGGGAGCGAGAATTTCTGTTACCTCCGGGCTCAACCCCCGTTCCTGCTCCACATACTGGGCCAGGGAACAGTCATCCAGCTGAGGCTCGGGAAGCTGGCGGGTCCCCAGGACATCCCAGTCTTCTTCCCACCTGGCCAGGTCGGCCACGAGCTTTTGCAGGCCTAGCCGATCCCGGTCTGAAACCGGCCAGTCCGGCAGTGCCTTAGGACTGAAACAATCGGCCAGCCAGCCACCCCGATGCCACAAGGCGCTGGTGGGCGGCGCAATTATCGCTCCATCCAGATCCAAACCCAGGGAGGCATACCAGCTTTTCCAGGCATCATCCCAGGGATAGTAAAAGTAGGCGGACCCGGCCGGGAAGGGAATCCCGTGGAAATTTCCCGCCAAACAGACTCCGCCGGGGCGGTCTCCGGCCTCCAATACCGCCACCTGGCGCTCCCGCAGGTGATAAGCCGCGGTCAGTCCCGAGAGTCCGGCCCCGATGACGGCAACCTCCACGGTCTCCTCCGGATGATCCGGAAAGATTACCGGACGTTGCGGCTTCGGCCCACAGAAAAAAGGATGGCAGGACCCGGGGTTATCACCCTGCCAGGATGTAATCCGGGGCAGCGTGGTCATGGGGCAGCGGTTCCGGCCATTTGCTGCAGGCGTCGGGGTATATTAAAAAATTGCAGCATTTCGGCCACCCCCGGCGGCGTCAGATGCTCCCAGGGCTCTCCGGCCACCAGCAAACGCCGGATTGCAGAGCTCGTAAGACCCTTTTCGGCCAGGGACCGCCGCCACAGAATCTCGGTGGTCAGCCCTAATGATTCAAACATCTGCAATTTCCGTTCCCCCCAGTCGTCGTAAATGGTCAGAAAGAAGGTGGCAGCCAGCGGCACATAGTATCGGTACAGATCAGGAAAATTAATGGGCAGGGGGACGACGGAGAAATCTGCGCACCTCCACCCCTGCTCTTGCAGCGCCTGATTGATTATACGATACCGTTCGTAATAGCTCAAGGGATTGCGCGCCGGAGAACTGCGGCCCGGATCAGCGGCATCGAATCTGGTCAGCGTGGGATCGGGGTTTGTAATGGCCACCACCAGGTGACGGCAGCGCGCCCTGGCAGCCCGGAGATACTTCAAATGATCGTTATGGAAAATCTGGAACCGCCCGTGGGCCACTCCGGTGTCAACCATCGTCGCGCCCTCTTAAAAAGTTAGGATCATGCATGCAGCGTTAATGTGAAAGACTCGTTCCCAGGTTCTACTTGGGAACGCATTATTGCTCAATACTGTGCTTTGATGCCCTGGGCAGTGGACAGCCAGATTTATCTCGTCTCCAGGTTCAACCCGGGCACGTGATAACCTAACAAACCATAATTGTTCTTGTTAGCTTATGGATGCCCACCCTTTTATTTAATTCATGCATTACCTTAAATGTGGTCCCTTGGCAAGGGAAATGCAGACCATCAGATTTTTTTCCAATCTGGGGCCATGTCAGGGCAACTGGTTTATTATTTTCTATATATTTCGCTAATTCTATTGATTTTTTCTATTTGACAAATAAATAATCCCTAAGTGACAATAATGCATATTCCTAAGGAGCCCGTTGATGTCCCCCGCCCCTTTCACCTGAGTCAGCCGCACTGCGGCTGCCGGGAGCGCCTTAACCTTTTCTGCCGTTCTGCCTTGCCGGTAATTTTTCCCGAAGCCGAAAGTGAAAATTGCTGAACTGAAGCGCCCCGCATAAGGGTATGGGGGATGTTGTTCAAGTTTATTATGACTGATGCACTCTACAAACCATTAATGGAGCAGGTGCGGGCCGCGGGTTGAGCTGCCAAGATTCCTCCCGGCGAATTGGAGGAAATTTTGGCAGCCCTGCCCCGGCAGCAGCACCCCGATCTCCTGGTGGGCCTGGAAACTGCCGACGATGCCGGGGTATACCGGCTGACCCCGGAGATCGCCCTGATTCAGACCGTGGACTTTTTCACCCCCATCGTCAACGACCCTTATCTGTTCGGGCAGATTGCCGCGGCCAATGCCTTGAGCGACGTGTACGCCATGGGGGGGAAACCCCTGACCGCCATGAATATCCTGTGCGTTTCCTTGAAAATGGTAGCCAAGGAAACTCTCCAGGCCATCCTGACCGGGGGTATGGACAAAATCCATGAGGCCGGCGCCTTGCTCGTGGGCGGCCACAGCGTCGAGGACCCAGAGTTAAAGTACGGCCTGTCCGTCACCGGGATCGTCCACCCGGACCGGGTGCTGGCCAATTCCGGCGCCCGAATGGGGGACGCCTTGATCCTCACCAAACCTCTGGGTACCGGCATCCTGGCCACCGCCAGCAAGGGGCGGCTGGCCACCCCGGAGATGGAGGCTGGAATGGCGGAGGTCATGCGGACCTTGAACCGGATACCCGAGGACATCCTGATCGCCGGCCACATCCACGCGGCCACGGACATCACCGGTTTCGGCTTTTTCGGCCATGCCCTGGAGATGGCCCGGGGCTCCCAGGTAACCATGACCCTCTTCGCCTCCCGGATACCGATTCTGGCCGCGGCCCGGGAATTCGCCCTCATGGGGCTCATTCCCGCGGGCAGCTTTGCCAACCGCCGTTTTTGCGAACGACACCTGCAGACAGCCCCGGGAATTGATCCGCTCATCTTAGATCTATTGAGCGACGCCCAAACCAACGGCGGTTTGCTGCTGGCCGCGGCTCCGCAGGCGGCTCAGGGCATCGTGACCCGCTTTCAAGAAGAAGGCTGCCCCGCCGCAGCACTAGTGGGAGAGATAACGGCACCGGGAAAAGGCATCATCCGGGTGGAAGCCTAAACGTGATAATCAAGGGTTGGCGGTTGCTTTGCCAACCATTATTCTTCTGAACCTTGAACTTTCCAAACAGGGGGGATACATGGCAGCCTGGGGAAATATTTCTGCCACCCGCACCGGCATCATCGCGGTGGGGGCCATTCTCGGCGTTCTGGCGCCGGTGTTGCAGAAACTGGGCAATCCCGGCAACATGGGCATCTGCGTGGCCTGTTTTGAACGGGACATTGCCGGGGGCGTGGGCTTGCACCGGGCCGCGGTGGTGCAGTATATCCGGCCGGAAATAATCGGGTTTGTTGTAGGAGCATTAATTTCCGCTTATATTTTTAAAGAGTTCCGGGCCCGGGCCGGCTCCGCTCCCATCGTCCGCTTTATCCTGGGGTTTTTCGCCATGGTGGGGGCCCTGGTCTTCCTGGGCTGCCCCTGGCGGGCCTTGTTCCGGCTGGCGGCCGGGGATGGCAACGCCATTTTCGGGCTTCTGGGGCTCGTGGCGGGCATAGGGATCGGCGTCCTCTTTTTGAAGAACGGCTACAATCTGGGCCGCAGTCAGACGACCTACGCCGCCGTGGGCTGGCTCCTGCCCCTGGTCATGCTGGGCTTCCTTATTCTAATGTTGCTCTTTCCCCAGATCCCGGACAAGGAGCTTAACACCATCCTGTTCTATAGTGTTAAGGGGCCGGGTTCCCAGCACGCCCCACTCCTGATTTCGCTGGTCCTCGGATTGTTCATCGGGATCATCTGCCAGCGCAGCCGGTTCTGCACCATGGGGGCGTTCCGGGATCTTTTGCTGTTCCGCCAGATTCATCTGCTCTCGGGCCTCATCGCCCTGTTGGTGACGGCCTTCGTAACCAACCTGGTGCTATCCCAGTTCAAGCCGGGATTCGAAAACCAGCCGGTGGCCCACACCATGCAACTATGGAACTTCGGCGGCATGGTGCTGGCCGGCCTGGCCTTTGCCCTGGCCGGAGGGTGCCCCGGCCGCCAGCTCTTCATGGCCGGGGAGGGTGACGGCGACGCCGCCATCTTTGCCCTGGGCATGATTGTGGGGGCCGCTTTCTCCCACAATTTCCTGATGGCCAGCTCTCCCAAGGGCGTCGGCGAATACGGCATCGTGGCGGTGTTCATCGGTCTTATCGTTTGCCTGGGAATCGGTTTTACCATGCGGCAGAAAATCTAGCCCTTAGCTCTGGGCGGGTCTGAGACCCACCCCTGTAACCAATCCCTATGAACAACCGGAAACCGTATTTCCTAACTAACTGACCACTGACCAATATCTTTTTAAGGAGTTGGAACTATGAGTCAAACCGTTGATGCCCGGGGCCTCTCCTGCCCCCAGCCGGTGCTACTGACCCTGGAGGCCCTGCAAAAATCGAATCAAGGGCAGCTCACCGTCCTGGTGGACACCGACACCTCCAAGGAGAATGTCCTGCGCGCCGCAGCCAGCCAGGGATGGCAGGAAGCCGGAGTGCAGGAGCAGGGCGGGGAATATCGGATTACCTTAACTAAGGGATAACTGTGGGATTTTTTAACCTGTTTCGCAAAAAACCGGCCACCCCGGACCTGCCGGAGAGTTCCGGTCTGGGGGCCGGCATCCTGGTGTTTGACAATACCAGTGAGGTCATCCGAGCGGAAAAAGTCTTGCAGGAAGCCGGCTGGCCCATCCGGGTAATGGGTCCACCCCAGGAAATCCAGACCGGCTGTGACCTGGTCATTGAATTTCCCCTGGTGGAAAAATTACGGGTCCGGCGCGCCCTGGAGGAGGCCAGATTATCGCCCTTGCAGGTGGTACCGGTGAACTGTCCTCTGCTGAAACCGGTGGATCTGTTTCACGTCAAGGACTTCGGCGCCTATCTCATGGTCCGGGCCGCCAACATGAAGCTCACGGTGGACAAAGCCAGCCGGTGCATCGTCAATGTCTCGGGGGGTGGATGTCCTGACGTGCCCTATCTGGCCCAGGAAATGGTGGGGCAGACCTTGGAGTCAGCGCCCTTGCCCCGGGATATCGGCCATACCCTGTGCGGCTACGCCCTGCAGCTGGCCTTCGAGGAGATGCAGCGCCGGTGCTTGCCATAATCGGTACCGTGCCGAAGCCGGACTTTCCCCTGGTCATGGGGCCGGCCGCCCTGACAGGGGAACACCTGACGGTCAACGGCCAGGGGTGCCCGGTGAACCGGGGCACGCCGGCCCTCCTGGCCGCAGCCCTGAAGACCGCCCAGACCCTGGGGCAACCCGATCCGCAGGCTTTTCTCATCGGCGACATCGGAGTGGGGGACGGCAGTAAAAAGCTCTACGAATATCTTAGCAAGCATTTGAGCCAGACCCGTTTTACCACCCTGTGTTTTCATTACCTACTGCCGGACGTGGACTGGCACAACCGGGTAATGTTCGCCATTGAAGACATGGTGCCGCGCCCCCTTCTGATTGCCGATGCCGGGTTCATGTATGTGGCGAAAATGAGCGGCCAGGCTACCCAGTACGATCTGTTCACCCCGGACATCGGGGAACTGGCCTTCCTGGCGGATGAAGAAGCCCCCCATCCTTTTTATACCCGGGGGTTTATTTTGCATGATGACAATCAGGCCCCTGATCTGATAAAACGTGCTTATACTTATGATAATGCCGCCAAGTATCTCCTGGTCAAAGGCCGGGTGGATTATGTCGCGGCCAGGGAGGGCATTCTGGCGGCAGTAACGGAGCCCGACATCGATACCCTGGAGCCCATCGGCGGCACCGGCGACACCATTACGGGTATTGTGGCCGCTCTCATGGAGGCAGGTTTTGCCATTCCCAGAGCAGCCCTGATTGCGGCCAGGACCAACCGGCTGGCCGGGTTCTACGCCGATCCCACCCCGGCCACCCAGGTGGCGGACATCATTCACTATATACCCCAGGCGCTTCAGGAAGCCCTGGAGCAGAACGGAAATTCCCATGGGTTTATCAGATAACAATTCAGAAGGGCCGGTAACCCCCGAGATGACCCTCGTGGAAGTCATGTCCCAGTGGCGGGCCAGCGAAACCATCTTTATGGCGTATGAGCCTCAGGCCGGGACCTGCCTCCGCTGCCACGCCCTCTTTGACACCCTGGCAGAGGCAGCTCAAAAATATAATCTGGATTTGCATAAACTCATGGCCGACCTCAATTCCCTGGCCCGGCAGCTGGACTCGCCCCAGGACAAACTGCCGTGAACCACCCCAAGCTGGCCTGCTGCAATTTTCTCGAGGACGTCGGCCAGATGCGCGCCTTTGCCCTGGATTACGGTTTTGACGGCGTAGACTGGACCTTTAACAGCGATACCCTGCCTCAGAATCCGGCTGGGGCGGCCGAGCTGAGCCGCGCCATCCAGAGCCTCCTCCCCCTGGAGGTCCGTTTTCACTGCGCCTTCGCCCAAACCGACCTGGGTGACGAAGACCCGGGGCAGGCGGCCGCGGCCTTGCGCACCTTCCAGTCTGTCTGCCGACTGGTAGCGCAACTTCGGGGGCAGCACCTTACCATTCACATCGGCCTGGGCCGGGATTCCACCCTGGACCTTTCCTGGGACCACACCCTGGTCAAACTCCGGGACCTGGTGCATTTTGCCGGAAAATTCTGGCTCCGCCTCTGCCTGGAGAATCTGGCCTGGGGGTGGACCAGCCGGCCGGAACTCTATGAAAAACTGCTGCGCAAATCCGGGGCCTTTGCGACCCTGGACATCGGCCATGCCCAGGTCTGTCCCTCCGTGGCCAGCCAGCAGTTCACGGTGGAAGATTTTATCCTGCCTCACCCCGAACGCATTCTCAACGCCCACGTCTATGATATCGAAAACAGCAACGGTCACCTCCCGCCCCGGCGCCTAAAGGACATCCTCCCCCGACTGGACCTTCTGAGCCGTCTGCCCCTGTGCGACTGGTGGGTCCTGGAACTCAGGGAAGAAACCGCCCTGCAAACCACCCTGGCGGTAGTCAAGGAATATCGCGCCCAACAGCAGGAGGAAGCGGCCCGGAGGAATTCTCCACGGGTAACGGCTTACTCGTCACAACCTTAATTTTCCACCACCGGCGCAATTGACTTTCTCTGATTTTTCCCGGCGTCAGAGCATCAAGGCCGGCAGTTCGAGAAGGACACGTCAATCAGGCCGATTTTCACCCCCTGGCCCTTTGTCGGCAAACACTCCCTGACCGCGGCCAGTTCCGCCTCTTAGACGAACTTGTGACGGTCAAACCAATCCTCATACTCCTGGGCATATATCTCAAATGATCTAGAATCCATCTCTCATCCCGGTTCCCAAGTCGCACTCGGGAACTCGATATCCCGCCAAGCTGTGCTCGGGCAATTTTCATAAACTTGTGGGTTTTGTACTTTACTTGGACCGACTGAGAAAAGATTTCTTGACAAAAGAAAATATATTTTATAGTGAGTCTCTAGTGCATATGAAAACCGAATCGGATGCCTTCAGAGAATTCCTGGTAAAAAAAGGAATGCGGGTCACCCCGGAACGGGAGGAGATCCTGGCCGAAGTGTTCGCGGAACACGAGCACTTCGATGTCGAGGAACTTATTTTGCGCCTGCGCCAGAAGGGGAAGCGCGCCTCCCGGGCCTCGGTCTATCGCACCCTGGCATTGCTGGTGGAGAGCGGACTGGTGCAGGAGGTGTTTTATGAAGACGGGCACATGCATTACGAACATATCTATGGTCATGAGCACCACTGTCATTTACGCTGCCTGAAATGCCGCAAGATCGTGGAATTCCGCAACGGGGCGGTGGAGGAGGCCGAGAAACGCATCGGCGGGGAGCACAATTTCGAGGTCACAGGCCATCGTCTGGAAATCCTGGGATTCTGCCCTGATTGCCGGGAGAAAAAGAAATAAAGGCACTATGTTTTCAGTGATATCTGATTGTTATTCCATAAAAAATTATTTGTGGTCGCATAACTTCACGGTCCACCAATAGACCGAAACGCTCTTCACAAGATATGTCCTGATATCGGGGACGTTCCACCTGTTCCTTAAAAGCCGCCAGTAGGCCGAAGAGCCGCATCCGGGCCAACTTTTCCATTTCTGAGGAAGAAGCATGTCCGTCTCTCCTCTCATCGGTGAGCAGATGCCCCTGGCGCTGCGGGGTTCGCCAGGATAGACTGCCTGCCGCCGGGAGCCGGACTACTATCCCGGCGGTTAGGCTGGTAGGGGGCTCTCATCCTGGTTTCCAAATTATACGTGGAAATCCAATTCGGACATTGCTGATAAGTTATCTGAGAAATATCCACAGGGGCGAAAAGCCGGGAGAGACTGGAAGAATCGTGCCGGAGACAAGCTATGGATACTGCTGACCTCAACCCTGGGGAGTATGTTCGCCTGATTGACGAATTACAACGCCGCCTCTTTCAGGCGGAAGCGGAGAAAGAGGATCTGCAGAGGCGTCTCACCAGCCTGGAGAAGCTTCATCAGAGCCAGACTGCGGAGTTGAGCCTGACTTTAGAGGAACTCCGTGAGGCAAAAGAAAACCTGGAGGTGATCTTTGCGACTGCGCCCCTGGCCATGGGGGTTTTTAACACCGAAGGTAAGGTGTTGTTGGCCAATCAGGCCTCTGAAGGTCTCTTAGGTCGGACCCGGACACACCTTGGCGAGGGCCAGCTTCCCTGGCAAGACCTACCCGGGACATCGGCGGCGCTCACAGTTTTTGAAAAAGTTCTGCAGGGGAAAACGGTGCTTGGCGCAGAGGTCAAGGTTCGGGAGCGGGGCGGGGCTGTGATTGACATCTGTTTATTTGCAGGTCCTCTGCGCACCCGGGAGGGACATATCCGGGGTTTCGTGTGCCTGGCGGAAAACATCACGGAACGCAAGCGATCCCAGGAGATGTTAAATACCACAGCCCTGGTGCTGGCAAACATGGCCGAAGGCGTCACCGTGACCGATGAACACGGTTATATCGTCTACACCAACCCGGCCTTTGACCAGATATTCGGCTATGAGCCCGGCGAATTGCTGGGCCAGCACAGCAGCCGGCTCAATTATTACCCGCCGGAAGAAAACATCGCTTTTGTCAGGGAAATTCTGCAGCAGGTGAATGCCACCGGCGTCTGGCGCGGGGAGTTTCACAACGTCAGGAAAGACGGCACCCCGTTTTTCACTCAGGCGCAGATCAGCAACCTGAAATTGGAAGGAAAAAAACTTCTGATTTCATTGCAGGAGGACATCACCGAACGTAAGCAGGCCGAGGCGGCCCTCCAGGAAAGCGAAGCGCGCTACCGCAGCCTGTTTCAGAACAACCACGCCGTCATGCTGCTCATCGATCCCGACACCGGAGATATTATCGACGCCAACCCTGCGGCCTGCGCCTATTATGGTTTTTCCCAGGAAGAATTGACCGCCAAAAAGATCTCCGAGATCAATACCCTCACTCAGCCCCAGATACAGGCGGCAATGCAGGCGGTCAAGCTGGAGGAACGCCGGCATTTTTTCTTTCAGCACCGTCTGGCTGGCGGCGAAGTCCGGGACGTGGAGGTTTTCAGTGGTCCCACCACCGTTCAGGACAGAGAATTAATCTACTCCATTGTCCACGATATCACCGAGCGCAAGGAAATGGAAGACGCCCTGCGGCAGGAGCGGGATTTCAGCGCCGCCCTGTTGGACACCCTGGGGGCCCTGGTCATCGTGTTAGATCGGGAAGGCCGCATCGTCCGCTTTAATCAGGCCTGTGAAACCCTCAGCGGTTACTCCTTTGAGGAGGTTAAGGGCAAACCTTTTTTCGATATCTTCCTGCTGCCGGAAGAAAGAGGAGGAGTGGAACAGACTTTTAATCGACTGACTCAGGGAGATTTCCCCAACCGACACGAAAACCACTGGCTCAGCCGCAGCGGCGAGAAATATCTGATCAACTGGTCCAACACGACCCTTACAGACCCCAACGGCGACGTAACCTTTGTCATCGGCACCGGCATCGATGTCACCAAGCAGCGCCGGGCGGAGGAGGCCCTGCTTCTGGCTCATAAAGAACTGGAACGACGGGTAATGGAACGCACCGAACAGCTCCGGCACACCATCGATAAATTGTTGCAGGAAATAGCCGAGCGGGAGCGGGCCGAGGCCCTGTTGAGAGAAAGTGAGGCCCGGTTTGCCGCCTTTATGAAACACCTCCCCGGCTCCGCCATCATGCGGGACCGGCAGGGGCGTTTTCTGTTCGTCAACGAATCCTGGGAAAAAATTCTGGGGCGAAAAGCAGGAGAAAGTCTGGGCAAGACCGTGGACGATTTCTGGCCGCCGCAGATTGCCAGGCAACTGCGGGAACTTGACCAGGAGGTGCTGAGGAAAAATCGCCCGCTGGAGTCTGTGGTGGAACTTACGGTAGACGGGAGTGTGCGGACTTTCCTGACCTATCGCTTTCCCATCGCCAACGAAGCCGGGCAGCTGGAGATGGTGGGTGCCATCGGCATTGACATTACCGATCGCTTGAAGGCCGAGGAGGCCCGGGACCGGCTCATTGCCATCCTGGAGGCCACCCCCGACTTTGTGGGCTCGGCGGACCGGGAGGGGCGGGTTTTTTACCTTAACCGGGCGGCCCGGGATATGCTGGGACTGGACGCCCAATGTGATACCACCGATCTCCATTTCAAAGACACCCAGCCTCCCTGGGCCGTGGACCTGATTATCTCCCAGGGTCAGCCGATCTATGCCCGGGAGGGGGTCTGGCAGGGAGAAACCGCCATCCTCCGCCGGGACGGCTCGGAAATCCCCGTCTCTCAGGTGATCCTGGCCCACCGGACGCTGGACGGCAGGGTCAGGTTCTTTTCCACCATCTGCCGGGATATCAGCGCCATGAAACAGGCCGAGGACAGGCTGAAGCGGTCGGAGGAAAAACTGCGCTCTCTCACCACCCAACTGATCACGGCCCAGGAAAGCGAACGCAAACGTCTGGCCGCAGAATTGCACGATGAATTAGGCCATGCCCTTTTGACCCTGAAGCTGCATCTGAGTTCCATAGAAAAAAAACTGCTCCCGGAGCAGGCTGACCTGAAAGAAAGAATGCGGTCCATGGTGTCTTATTTATCTGATACCGTGGAGGAAGTGCGCCGCCTCTATCACGATCTGAGCCCCGGGGACTTGGAGGATCTGGGCCTGACCACAGCCCTGCGCAACATGGTGGAGGAGTTCCGGGAGCTCTATCCCAGCATAGACGTGACAATTGATATGGCCGACATCGACGGCCTGATGCCCCTCCCTATCCAGACCATGATCTATCGGGTAGTGCAGGAAGCCTTGACAAACATCGGCAAACACGCTAATCCTGAACATGTCACTTTCAGGGTAAGCACAAAAGAGCAACAACTGGTTTTTCTCATTAATGATGACGGCTGTGGTTTTTCTCTGGATGAAGTGCTGCATGGCGAAACCGAACAAACCGGCATGGGGCTGGCCACCATGGCCCAGCGGGTAACCCTGGTGGGAGGCGTCTTCGATTGCTGGAGCCTGGAAAACCAGGGAACCCATATAATATTCACCATTCCCTATACCCCTCCGGGAGAGAATTAGTGAGTCCATATACCATTGTCCTGGCCGATGATCACATGCTGTTCCGCCAGGGGATCAAGAGAATCATCGAGGAAAATCATGATATTAAGGTTATCGGGGAAGCCGGCGACGGCTTGACCCTTCTAAAGCTCCTGAAAACCATTACCCCTGAACTGGTCATTTTGGATATTTCTATGCCCTTGCTCCGGGGCTTGGAAGCCGCCCGGGAATTAAAGCGGAGTTACCCCAAAATAAAGATTCTGCTCCTCACCATGCACAAGAAAAAAGACTTCCTGCAACAGGCCATCGAAGCCGGGGCGGATGGCTTCATGCTGAAAGAAGACGCCGATTACGGTCTTATCCAGGCTATCCAGGCCATCAGGCGGGGAGAGAAATATTTTTCTCCCCTGCTGGTGGCCAAACTGGCCGAACTGGCGGAGAAAAAAACGCCCCCCGATCCCTTGACCAACCGGGAACGGCAGATTGTCAAACTGCTGGCCGAGGGCAGGACTTCCCAGGAGATTGCCGACCTTTTGTTTATCAGCGTCTTTACCGTCCGCCGGCACCGGGATAATATCATGCGTAAGCTCAAGCTGGAACGGCTGGCGGATCTCGTCCGCTATGCCATAGACAGAGAGCTCATATAATATTAAGTTTTACCGTGAAAATCCCCCCCAGGGGCAAGCCCCCGGGCCTGCCCGAAGAAAACATTTTCATGACTGGGGGTGGCCCCAATCGGCCATGACCGTTTCATTGCCTGCTGCCCTCGGCCGGTCTAACTGCGGGGACCGGCTTGTTTTACCTCCGTGGATACCGAGGCTCCGAAGCTGCTGAAGTTTTCTGCAAACATCCCGGCCAGTTTGCGGGCCTGGGCATCGTAGGCGGCCTGGTCGGACCAGGTGTGGCGCGGGTTGAGCACCTCCTCGGGCACCTCCGGGCAGCTGGTGGGGACGGCCAGACCGAAAAAAGGCTCGGTTTCAGTGGGCCCGCCATCCAGGACACCCCCCAGAATGGCGCTGATAATGGCCCGGGTATAGGAGATTTCCATGCGTGCGCCGACGCCGTAGGGCCCCCCGCTCCAACCGGTATTGACCAGCCAGACGGCGGCGTTATGGCGTTTAATTCTGTCCTGGAGCAGTCCGGCATACACCGTGGGCGGCAGGACCATAAAAGGGGCCCCGAAACAGGTGCTGAAGGTGGCCTTGGGTTCGGTGACGCCCTTTTCCGTCCCGGCTACCTTGGCGGTGTAGCCGGAGAGGAAATGATAGACGGCCTGCTCCGGGGTGAGTCTGGCCACCGGCGGCAGGACCCCGAAGGCATCGCAGGTAAGCATGATGATGTTTTTGGGATGATCGCCCAAACCCTCCCGGGAGGCGTTGCTGATATGGCTGATGGGATAGGAGGCCCGGGTGTTTTCCGTGAGGGAGTCGTCATCCAGGTCTATGCGGGCGGTGTTATTGTCAAAACCGACATTTTCCAGGATGGTGCCGAAACGCCGGGTGGTCTGGTAGATGTCGGGTTCCGCAAGGGGAGACAGATGGATGACCTTGGCATAACATCCACCCTCGATATTAAAAATTCCGCTGTCGCACCAGCCGTGTTCGTCGTCGCCAATGAGCGTCCGGGCAGGGTCCGCGGAAAGGGTGGTCTTGCCGGTGCCGGAGAGGCCGAAAAAGATGGCCGCGTCGCCCCGGGAGCCGACGTTGGCGGAACAGTGCATGGACAGAATATTCTGCTGGGGCAAAAGGTAGTTCATGATAGTAAAGACGGATTTTTTGATTTCCCCGGCGTACTGGGTCCCCCCCACCAGGACCAGTTTCTGCCCGAAATCGATGACAATGAACACTTCGGAGCGGGTCCCGTCTATTTCCGGGTCGGAATGGAAATTAGGGGCGCAGATCAGGGTGAATTCCGGGACATGTTGGCGCAACTCATCCCGGGATGCGTGTTTGAACATATTGCGGACAAAGAGGCTGTGCCAGGCTGTTTCGGTAATCACCCGGATGGGGATACGGTAACGGGGGTCGGCCCCGGCAAAACAATCCTGGATAAAGAGGTCCTTGCTCTGCAGATAGGCCAGGAGACGGCGATGGAGGGCGGTGAACTGCTCCCGCGACATGGACTTGTTGATATCCCCCCACCAGATTTTTTCCTGGCTGGAAGGTTCCCGGACAATATACTTGTCCCTGGGGGCGCGGCCGGTGTGCTCGCCGGTGCGCACCACGATGGGACCCAGATGGGCCAGGCGACCCTCCCGCCGACGGATGATTTCCTCGTACAGTAAAGGCGAGGCCAGATTCCAATAGACGAAGTTGACGTTTCTGATGCCATGATTTTCCAGTCCATAATGGCTAACCGCGGGTTTTTCGACATCCATGGGCAACCTCCTCCGGGGGTACAAGCTGACGCCTGCAAGCTTCCTTTAATTTTAAGATATTATATCATATTATCTCCTCTTCGGCGCCCAGGGTCTTTTGTTTGAATCATATCCGGAAACATTTTCTGTAATACCCCTACTCAATGTCAGGGTTTTCACGAACTCATCAGACCTGCCTTTTCTTGCTTCCTTGTTTTTTGATTAGTTTTTTGCCTTACTGTTATGAAAAGTTCACCATGTAGGGCGGGAAAGCGTAGCGCATCCCGCCTTCGAACAACCTTTTCATGCTTTACGGGTGGGCCCTCGGCCCATGAGGAACTGTTATGAAAAGTTCAAAGTTCAAAGATGCAGCCAAAATGTAGGGTGGGCACTGCATACCATAATTTCTGACAAACTTTTCATATGTTACGGGTCTGCCGCCGGCACATAAGTAGCTGTCCCGGCCCCTCTCGTTCCAACAGCCAGGCCACCCAGTTAAAACTGAGGTAAGGCGGCATTTCCGGATGACTGAAATACTTGACCGCCCGGCGGCGGCAGAGCCACCCCAGGCCCTGGTAACTCTCCCCGAGGACCTCTTCCTGATTATCCCGGAAACCGGAGAGGAGCAAACGACCTCCGGCGGCGGCAAGGCGGTGCAGTTCTGTCACTTTGGCCACCTGGATTTCCCAGGGCAGGTTGGCCATCACCAGGTCAAAACGCCCCTGCAGGCATTCGGTGGAGCCCTGCAGCACCCCGATGACGCCGTCCAGACCATTATTGCGGGCATTTTCCCGGGTGGCCTGCACCGCCTCCCAGGCAATATCAAGGCCCGTCACCTGGCCGGCTCCCAGGGCGGCCGCGGCCACACACAGGACCCCGGAGCCGCAGCCCACCTCCAGCAAATTAAGCACCTGACGTTTTGTCAGTGCTTCAGTGAGCAGGTCCAGACAGAGGCGGGTGGTAGGGTGGCCCAGGGGGAAGGCGTGATTGCTCCGAATCCTCAGATATGTCTCGGAGGAGTCATCCGGTTGCTTCGGCAAGCGGTTGCCGAGGACCAGTTCGGGAGATAATCTGTACACCCAGCCCGGAAACTCTGATTCCAGGGAAGTATTTTTATTGGAATCTCTGGCAGCCATCAAAGCACTCCCGAAAAGAATAAGCTCTAAAAACTCTTAATTTATTGGTATTAGTGTGAAATATTTCGACTCCTTAGTCAATGAGCTATTCTCCTCTTGCCGAACAATGTTGCCACAAAATTTATTACAAAAGTTTCAGATAAAATCCCATTGCGCCTCAAAGAAAAAACCATTAAGCTTATCAAGTTATTGAAAAAGAGGCTCTTGAGGGGCTGATATTAGAAAGCTAACTGGAGGTATCAGATGGCCCGGAAAAAAATTACCATTGTCGGCGCCGGCAACGTGGGCGCCACCGCGGCGCATTGGGCCGCGGAAAAGGAACTGGGCGATGTCGTCCTGGTGGATATTGTCGAGGGCATGCCCCAGGGCAAGGCCCTGGATTTGATGCAGGCCCGGCCGATTTACGGTTTTAATGTCACTGTTGTGGGGACCAACGGTTATGAGGAGACCGCCGGCTCCGATGTGGTCATCATCACTTCGGGACTGGCCCGCAAACCGGGCATGAGCCGGGAAGACCTGCTCAACAAGAATACCGAGATCGTGGCCGGGGTCACCAGGGCCGTGGCGGCGAAGTCCCCCGACGCCATTCTTATCAACGTGGCCAATCCCCTGGACGCCATGTGCTACGTCATGAAAAAAGTCAGCGGCTTCCCCCGGGAGCGGGTCATGGGTATGGCCGGCATCCTGGACACGGCCCGCTTCCGCTGCTTCCTGGCCATGGAACTCAACGTGGCCGTAGAAGAAATACAATCCATGGTCCTGGGCGGCCACGGGGACGACATGGTGCCTATCCTCAGCGCCACCACCGTTTCGGGCATGCCCATCACTCAGTTTGTGTCCGACAAGGCCCGGCTGGACGCCATGGTGGAGCGCACCCGCAAGGGCGGCGGCGAGATCGTGGCTTTGCTCAAGACCGGTTCTGCCTTTTATGCCCCGTCGGCGGCGGCCGTGCAGATGACCGAAGCCATCCTCAAAGACCAGAAGCGGGTGGTCCCGGTGTCGATCTATATGGAAGGCGAATACGGCCTGCAAGACATCTTCTTCGGCGTGCCGGTGATTCTCGGGGCCGGAGGCATCGAAAGGATTATCGAACTGCCCTTGAACGCCGAGGAGCAGGCCCTCCTGGAAAAATCCGCCGCAGCGGTCACCAAAACCCGGGACGAACTGCCCAAGCTGTAATAAAGGGACGCAGAAGAAAAAAGTCGGGCGCCTGGAAAAAATCCCGGCGCCCGGGCGCAATGGTGTCGGCCGGTATCCCTCCGAACCTTTGGAGTCCCCCGCTGCCCCCCCTGAATAAATCCTGCTTGACGGGGCCGGGATAATCGGTTAATATCATTTTATTCAGGTTCCTTCGGGACGAAAAGGGAAGACGGTGCAAATCCGTCGCGGTCCCGCCGCTGTAACCGGGGACGCAACCGGCACGAGGCCACTGATCGGCAACACGATTGGGAAGGCGCCGGCCTGCGGTTGATCCGGAAGCCAGAAGACCTGCCTGAAAATGGCACAGAAATCTTCGCCGGAGCAGCGAAGTTCTGGAATTGGGGACCAAGAAAACAGGGTGCAATCCTCAATTCTCCTCCGGGAGGGTTGAGGTTTTTTTTGGGAAGCCGCAACCTTCCTCTC
Source organism: Deltaproteobacteria bacterium (assembly GCA_016874895.1). Taxonomy (GTDB): domain Bacteria; phylum Desulfobacterota; class Desulfobaccia; order Desulfobaccales; family Desulfobaccaceae; genus Desulfobacca. Next base: position 5,240 of record VGSX01000024.1, on the reverse strand, counting down.
TCTCCTTTTTTTTGGCGCCCTGCCGGCCAGGATTGGCGCATCCCGGTCGGCAGTTTTTTTCCTGGGGGGGCCCGCGGCCAGCCGAAAAGATCACCTCGGAGCAATACCGGGCCAGGGCTCAGGTCCAGGCAACTATCTGTCCCGACACATATATAAATAAGCACTGCCTGAGAAATTTTTCCCCATAAATCCCTTGCATAAGGCCCAGGCATTTTTTATATTTCTTTTTAGAAAGAATGCTGCTAGGAGGAAATATGCCGCTCACCAAGGCCTCCCTGGTGCAGGCGCTGTTTGTGAGAGAGATCTTGCCCAAAGCTGAAGCTGCCCGGGCCGTGGACGCCGTGTTCCAGTTGGTCAAGCAAACCTTGGCCGATGGAGAGGATGTGCTGATCAGCGGGTTCGGTAAGTGGGTGGTAAAGACCAAAAAAGAGCGTCGGGGCAGAAACCCGCAAACCGGAAGCGAGTTAACCATCGAGGCCCGGCGGGTGGTGACGTTTCGCGCCTCCGGGGTTTTGCGCCGATCCATCAACCAGGAACAACCCTCCTCTTAAATCTCCTTACTGGGGGATCGTCCAACGGCAGGACAGCGGCCTTTGGAGTCGCCGATAGAGGTTCGAATCCTCTTCCCCCAGCCAACTAACTATTCGTTATCATTAATGTCTGGCTTATAAATGTGTAATATTTGATTCTTTGCCTATTACCGAGTTGGCCGAATATTTACCCGGGGCCTTCCCGCCGCACGCCTCGTATTCTTTTCCTTCGGCGGCATCATCAGTACTACACCCCGGTCCGCCACCCCGCTCAGCTCGACGCCAGACTCCGGTTGTCCCTTGTCTGACATTCCCTTCGGTAACCCACCCGAAGGCCCCGGCGGGGCTTCCTGGGTTCCAGCGCTATCCTTTCAGCCGTGATGTGGCCTTCGACCCCGGCGGAGTGGGGCCATCTCGCCTTGACGCCGGCCTCCATGCTGCTTTCGACGGAGTCAACCGTCTCAGCCTCCGCGCTCTCGACTATTTTGTGACTCAATCCCACACCCCACCTGATAAGTGGTCAGTGGTCAGTGGTCAGTTGAAAATAGAATCGAATATCGAGATGAAACCATGTTATTCAACCTGCCGTCTTTAAGGTGGTACACATGGTCGAAGCCTTCGATCATGCGGGCGTCGTGGGTCACGGTTATCACCGCGGTCTGGTTTTCCCGGGCGATCTGCTTGAGCATTTCCATGACCTTCTTGCCCCGGACGGTGTCCAGGGAGGCGGTGGGTTCATCGGCCAGGATTAGTTTGGGCCGGTTGGCCAGAGCCCGGGCCACGGCCACCCGCTGCTGTTCGCCCCCGGAGAGCAGGGCGGGCAGGTAATGGGCCCGCTCGGCCACTTCCATGTATTCCAACAGCTCCGTTACCCGGCGCTCCGCCGCTGCGCCTTTGCGGCCCACCAAGTCAAGAGGAAAAAGGACATTTTCCCGGACCGTGAGAAAGGGGATCAGATTGGCGCTTTGGAAGACAAAGCCGATTTTTTCCCGACGCAGGCGGCGGACATCGACGCCGGTCCAACCGTTCTGATAAATGGTCTCGCCGTCAAAGACCACGGTGCCGGCGGTGGGCTCTAAGATCAGGCTGACACACAGCAGCAGGGTGGTTTTGCCCGAACCTGAGGGACCCATCAGGGCCACCAGGTCCCCTGCGTTGATGACGAGGCTGACGTCATCCAGGGCCCGTACCTCCAGATGGCCGCTGCCGAAAACTTTACCGAGATTGGCCAGCCGCAGGGCTTCCATTAGCGGCCTCCCAGGGCCATGGCGGGTTCAGTCTTCAGGACCTGCCAGATTCCCAGAACGCTGGCCAGAATGCCGCCGGCCAAGGCGATGGCAAAGGTGAGCAAGGTGTCTGGGGCCAGGATCAGGATCTTGCGGGGGAACAGGTCGGCGATGCTGTGGATTACCAGCAGGCCGAAGAGGAAGCTGCTGACGGTCATGAGCAGGGACTCTTCCAGGATCATCCGGATCACGACCCGATTAGGGGCGCCGATGAGCTTCATCACCGCAATGCTGCGGATTTTTTCCATGGTAAAGGTGTAAATCACCAGGGAGATGATGACCACGGCGACGAACAGTAAGAGAATCCGGAAGAAACCGAGCTGGGCGCTCATGCGGGCCAGGCGGCCTCTCACCACCAGGTCGATTTCCTCCTGGGTGGTGAAAACCGAAAAATAGAGCCAGTCCTGGATGTGGCGGGCCACGTAGGCCGGGTCGGCGTCGGGGGCCAGTTTCACCAGCACGGCGTTGATGGTGTGGATATCCGGCGCCAGGAGGGGGAGCAGCCGCTCCGCTTCCTGGGGGGTCAGGCCGCCCCCCACCAGACTCCGCCGTTGGCGCTCCCGCTGGTTGCGCACCTCCTGATTGTCCCTTTGGAAGAGGAATTCCTGGGCATCGGCCAGGGAGAGGTACACCAGGGGTTCGCCGTCCGTGGCCACCGCCTCCCGGGTGAGGCCCACTACGGTGAAGGTATGCAGGCCCAAAGGTATTCGGTCCCCCAGCTTCACCCCCAGCTTTTCGTGGGCCACCATCTCGTAGTGGGCCTGCTGGATGGGCCGCCCCTGGGTGAGCTGGCGCGGTCCGCCCAGGCCGCCGAAGACGTCATAACCGATGATACTGAAGCGCCGGCTCTCCCCCTTGACCTGCCTTTCCACGGGGTAATAGATGAACGGGCTGGCCTGCTCCACCCCCGGGACGGCAGCCACGCTATAATGAAAAAATTCCGGCATACTGGACTGCTCATTGAAGGGTCCGCCCCGGTCCCGCTCCACCACCCAAAGATCCGGGCCGGTGTGGGCGATGAGGGCGGTCCCTTCATGGACATTGCCCCGGTAGAGGCCGTTCATGGTCAGGACAATGGTGAAAAGGAGGCCCACGCCGATGATGGTGGCCAGGAAACGCCCCTTGTGGAGCTTCAGGTCCCTGATCGCCAGATCCATCAATTACCCTTATCTTCCGGAGTCCTGACCACCGGTTTGACCCGGGCCCCCGGCTTGAGCTGCCCCGGCCGGGCCACCACCATCTCACCCTCTTTAAGTCCCTCCAGGACGGCGACCCGCTTGCCGTCATGCAGCCCCAGGGTTACGGGACGGAAATCCAGGCGGCCCTGTGCCACCACCAGGACGCCGGTTTGTTCCTGCCGGTCCAGGATGGCTGTGAGGGGCACGGCCGGGGCCTTGTGCCGGCCGGTGGTTATGGTGACCTCCGCCTCTTCCCCCATGACCAGGGGCTCGGGTATTTTATCAAAGGAAACGTTCACCTCCAATTCCCGGGTCACGGTGTCTGCTTCCTTGGTGATGCGGGCCACCCGGCCCTGGAAACGCCGGCCGGAACGCAGGCGGATGTCGGCCTTTTGCCCCTCCCGGAGCTGGGCGATCTGGCCGGCGTCGATCCAGGCCGCCACCCAGACGGTTTCCAGGTCCACCATCTGGAAGATGGGCGCCCCCGGGGACAGGGTAGTGCCTACTTCCGCCTTGCGGGAGGTGATGAGGCCGTCCATGGGGGCCAGGATGCGGGTATAGTTATGGAGGGCCTGGGCCGCCTGGGTCTCGGACTCCGCCTGCTTCACCGCCGCCTGCAGAGCGGTAACCGTGGCCTGCAAGGCGTTGACCTCGCTCTCCGCCACCTTAAGTTGGGCCTTGGTGGTGTCCATGGCCGCCTGGGAGATGTAGCCGGGTGTGAAGACTTCCAAATCCCGCCGGTAGTTGCTTTGAGCCAAGGCCAGGTTCGCCTGGGATTTGCCCAAATCCGCTGTAGCCTTGGCCAGCTCGCGTTGGGTCCGGTTTTTGGCCGCCCGGGTTGCCGCCTCCCGGGCCCGTAATTCCAGGGAATCCAGTTCCGCCAGGAGCTGGCCCTGCGTCACCCGGTCACCCTGGTCGGCATAGAGTTTCTCCAGGACCCCGGTGATCCGGGGGCTGATGGCCACCGGCACCTTGGACTGCACCGTGCCCGGTCCTTTCACCCGGCCCTGGACTTCCCCCTGCTGCACCTGGATCACCGGCACGGAGGGCCGGTGCAGGAACAGACGATAACCCAGCGCCAGGATGATAATGAGGCCGAGGGCGGCCAGAATAATCTTCTTTCCTCCGGGCAGGCGCTTCACTTTTCCTCCCCCTGGGCTGATTTTGGCAGTTCATTTTCCCTAATCCCGCCCCCGATGATTTGCTTCACCCTGGCCCGACCTATTTCGTAAGCCACCTGATACCTGATGAGACTAAGACGCGCCCGGGTCAATTCAACTTCAGCGGTGAGCACGTCCAGGCCGGTGGCCTTTCCCACCCGGTAGAGGGCCAGGGCGCTCTGGTAGGCCTCTTCACTGGCAGCTACATTCTGGCGGGAGGCGGCCACCCCCTGGCGGGCGTCTTCCTGGGTCTTCCAGCCGGCCATGAGGTCCACCCGCAAGGCGTCCAGCCGGTCCCGCTGCCTGTCCAGCAACTGCCGATATTGGGAGGAGGCCTTGGCCACCTGGGCCCGGGTCAGGCCTCCTTCGAAGAAGGGGAATTCCAGGAACACCCCGCCCAGCCATTCCTCCCGGGTGCCGCCCACATCCCGGTGGCGCACCCCCGTGGCGCCCTGCAGGCTGACCTCGGGAAAATAGCCGCCCCGGGCCGCCTTGATAAGGGCCTGGCCCTGGGCCAGCTCGAGCTTGAGGCGCTTGAGTTCGGGATTAGTATCTTCCGCCCGTTGCCACAGGGAATTGAAGTCGGTGGCGGGGACGAATTCCTCGGACAAGCGCCCCCGGATGTCCAGGGGCGCCCTGGTCTCAAGTCCCAGGGTGCGGGCCAGGATTTCTTTGGCCAGGCGCACCGCGTTATTGGCCTCCACCAGGCCCTGTTCCGCTTCCAATACCTGGGAGCGGGCCTTAAAAGCGTCCACCCGGGTGATCTTCCCGGCCTTGAAAAACGCCTCGGTCAGGTCAAGAAAGTCCTGACGCTCGCGCCGGGCCTCCGCCGCAACCTCTGCGTCCTCCTTGGCTTCCAGCAGGCGGTAAAATGCTTCGGTTACCTGGAAGGCCACTTCCTCAGCCGTCCGGGCCACCTCCTGCTGCTGGGCTTTTTTGCCCAAGGTTGCCGCCTGGGTATTGTAATAAGTTTTCAGGCCGTCGAAGATGAGCTGTTTTCCGGTGAGGCTGGTGAGTCCCTCCCGCCCGAACAGGTTCTGGCTAGTGGCTGCGCCTCCCGGGGACAGGCGGTCCGGATCGATCCGC
>VGSX01000023.1 GCA_016874895.1 Deltaproteobacteria bacterium | reverse complement strand
CAAAAGGGAAACCCGGAGACGGGACTCCTACCCCCCCTATACCTTATGACCCGCACGGAGACTTTTTCAATTTTTCATTCCGAAAAATACCGAAAAATTCATCCCCCTCTTTCTGGTCTTGGCAACCTTCGCCGCCAGAAAAGACCCCCCGGCCTAAGACGCGGGGCAAAAATTTTTATAAAGAAAAACTACGGCCCTGGGTGACAAGCCCTTCCAGGTCAGAGACGGCGCAGGTTTCAGGGGGAGGGGTGGGAGAAATTCTCCCAGGTCTGGGGGCGGTGAAAGACCGCTGGGCATCCCTACCATCCGGGCCCGGGTGGTGCACCATTTGCTGGTGCGCCGCCTAGAAGAGATTTGGGAGCCGGTTTTTATCTTTGACTCCTATGCCTGCCGGAAGGGCAAGGGGACACACGCTGCCGTCAGGAGGCTGCAATCCTTCACGCGTAAAGTGACCGCCAACCGGACGCGGCCGGCCTGGTTCATGAAGATTTGGTCCTTTTGGGGGATTGTTTTTACTGGAGCCACTCTTTCATTTTGTTTGCGGCAACATTAAAGGCCCTGGCTTTTACCAGATAACCCTCGCCGAACCAGATGGAGTTTAACCGTCGGTCATCGCTCTGTTTCGACTTTGGTTTCTTACAATGGTCGATATATTCCGTCACCCCGTTATAGGCGGCCCACAGGGTCCCTCTCACCCCGGCCTCCTTATTCCCTTCTCCGTTTTCAAAAAAGTAGTGCGCCCATTGCCGGTTCTGCCTGGCTTGATTAGTGCCTTCCCAATCTTCCGGGTCCCTGGGGTTGGGAAAAACAAGATTGAAATAGCTCTGTGACCTTTCTTCGGTCATTTGAACTTTGGCCATATTCTGGAAAGCTTCTCCCAACTCGTCAAATCGGCGATTAATAATTCCTAGAATCTGCATTGCCTGGCGCAAATGTTTATGAACATCTTTTGTATGCACTACCCTTACCGTCGGCCCCTGACTTAACGCCATGGTCAGGGTGTTTTGGCACACCACCCTAATGGGAGTAAATTTGACCTGGACACTGCTGTGGCCATCATGGCTGTTGCTGAGCAGTAGATATTTGTCGGTTATATCATCTCCCACTACTCTGATATAGCCGGGGAGTTTCGCCAGAATCCAGACGCGCTCGCCCTTTCCCAAAGCCCCGGCGGTATGGTAAATGTTCGCCCCGCTCCCTACAATTTCATCAAAGAAAGAAAAGGCATCTCTATTCTGGAGCGGAGTATAATCCTCACCCACGATGCCGAAAACCGGGCAGTCTGGCCTCCCCCACAAGTCTTTGCGCACCACGGCATATTTGCCAATGGGTTGCATTGCCGTGCCGCCCACGGCCACCAAAAGCTGCTTTTCCACCTCCCAATCCAAATTGGCCGCTTTGATGGCTTCCTGGGCTGTGGCGGGTTTGTCCAGCTTGGTGCCGAGACCATGCCAGGGGACTTCCTCGACATACATCATGGAAGCCCTTCCATTGTCCATCCAGATTTCATGCGCCATCTTCGTCCCTCCCCGTCATAAGGCCATAGGTTACGCCAAGCAGTCCATTAGGGGTTCAGAAACCTATCGCCTCATGTTCTTAACCGACAATGGAAAAATTGTCAGATGCAAATCGATAGCATCATCTTTCCCCATACGCCTCATCCCGCCCCTTCGCCAGGTCCGAAAACCAGGCCTCATAATCCGCCGGGGTTAGCAAGTGAAAGGTATATAGCTGCCGTTCAAGAAACTCATGGTCCCGGATAAAGTCGGCAGGGATGGCTCCCTCCTGAAGTTTCTGGTTTAAGATGCTGAAATGTTCCTCGGCATAGCGTTTCTTGGCCGGGGTCGTTTCGTCGTCATCATCATCGGACTTAATTTCCACCACCTTGATAATGGTATCGAAACCCTGGTCTTGCAACGCCCTTAATTGCTGCACATCCGCCCCCTCGTCCTGTAAGGTGCGCACATAGCGATTCAGGTCAATCTTGATGAAGAAGTCGGGGTTAAAGCTGGCCCGGACCCGGTCCTTGCCCTTGCGGAAATATTCATAGTCAATGGCATAGAAACCCATGTCCCGAGATTTTATCCAGGCCTGCACATAGCGGGCATGGGCAATCAACCCGTAGACAAAGAGCTTCTCCGGGTTGGAGGTGACCCTCATGAGGTTCTGGGGGGTCTTAAAGAGGGAGGTGTTCACCACATAAGGGGGCTGGTGACCATAGAAAAACCTGATATGGTCCTGGTGTTTTTTCATGAAGTCGTCCAGCGGTTCCGTGAATAATCCCGGCTGCTTCTCCTCATACTTTCCCCGGACGGCCTTCAGGTATTCCAAGGCAAAGAGATTGTCAGCTCCCACCTCGGTTTCGTAATCTTCGCTGAAAAAGACGGATATATCTTTCCCTACTTCGCTGACCCGGATGCTGGTGCGGTCCATCTCGGCAGTCTTCACCGGCGTCAAGTTGCCGGGAATGCTCTCCCGCTTGGGTCTCTTGCTTCCCGGAGGCATGAATTGCCCGAAGTAGAGGTCAATGGCCTGGGCGTTTTCCAGGGAAAGCCGGTCGCCTTCTATTTGCGCGGTTTCCATGGCCGATAAAATTACGGCCCGGATGTCTTCCGTATCAGGGATGCGGCCTTCAATCTCCATATCGGAGGAGAACCGAAACTGCTGGTTCTCAAATACCCGGGTGGTGAACCGCTTGGCCTGATTATAGGCCAACTCGTCCACGGTGACGAAATTCCGGGTCAGCTCAAATTTCTTATCGCCGGTGACCATATAGGTAATGGTAGCCTTGAGATTCTCGGTTTGCGGCTTGAGCAGCAGCAGGTCGCGCTGGGCTCTATCCTCTGCCAAGGGCTTCTCCACCAGGGTGGACCGGGGGGTGTAAAGGATGTTGAATAGGATAAAGTTATGCCGGGACCGCTTGAGCCCGCTTTCCGGCGGGAGCGTCGCCGAACTGAGATAAACCTCGCATTGGGTGACGTAGTCCACCAACTCCCGGATGTGGTCAGCGAATTTCTCGTGGTTGGTCACCGTGACCACCGGGTATTCACTCATAACTGCCGGGTGTGGCACCTGGCGGGGAATGCGCAGGCCCCGCCCCAGGACCTGGGAGATGAGACGCTTAGAGTTGAAGACCCGCTCCTGCATGGGCACAATCTGGAAGACATTGTCCACGTCCCATCCTTCCGAGAGCTTCTCCACCGCAAAGATAAACTCCGCCGGCTCCTCCAGGCTTTCGATGTCATCGAGTTTCTGCTGGTATTCCGAGGCGGCCAGGCGGCTCACCACGCAAATGACCTTATGCCGGGCCAGTCCTTCATAATAAGAATCCGGGTGCCCGCCCCCATCCGCCTTTTTCAGCTGCGCCCCCAGGAAGATGATGAACTCCTCCGATTTCTTGATGGCCACGTTCTGTTGGGGGGCAATGAAAATGGTGATGGGCTTCACCACCACCTGGCCGGATTTATCAGGGTAGGCGTATTTCTCCCGGTTATCCAGGTGGGTCCGGTAGATGATTTCAAAGGCCTGCTCCTGGGTGAACTCCCGGCCCGGCTCTTCCGAGTGGGTGTGGATGATGGGGTTGATTTGTTTGATTTGGTTTTCCCGCAGGGCATCGGGGATGGAGTAGTTGTAAATGATGTCGGTGAAGTATTCGTCCTGGTTGTAGGGAGTGCCGGTGAAGCCGATATGCCGCTTGATCTTGGGCTCCTCCCGCAGAAACTTCATCCACAACCGTTCATCCCGTTCCTGGCCTCTACCCTCCGCCGTGTCCAGCACCAGGTCGGTGTCCGTAAAGGTCAGGTGGGTATAGGCATGGTGTACTTCATCCGAGAGGACCAGCACCTCGTCGGTCTGGGAAAACAGGGTATCGCCGATGGCGTTCCGGTCCTTGTTGTAGATGGCGTTGATGTTCTCGATAAAAATTCCATAATCCTCCGCCGGCCTGGTTTCGTCCAGGAGGACCACCGGTGCGTGGCGGTATTTGGGCGGCAGCTTGCTGTGAAGCTTCGGGTCCTCCATGAGCCTCTTAAACTTGTCCCTGAGCCCCGCCTCAATGACCGTGGAAGACGGCCCCAGGACCAACGCTCGCTTGGTCTTTTTCATGACGATGGAAAGATAGGCGATGGCAAAGATGAGGAAGGATTTGCCGGTGCCGGTGGCCAGGTGGATGACCCCCGAGAGCTTGTCCGGCAGGGGCAGGTGGCGCAGGAAATTGTCCTCGGAGAGAAACCGCCGTTGGATGGACTCCTTTTTTTTGAAGTTCTCCCGGGCCAGTTCATTTACATTTTTATAGACGTCGCCCCAGAGGTAAATCATGGTACGCTTGATGGCTTCATACTGGTAGGTGCGGCTGCCGGTGAGCTGCTTGACCCAGTCCTCTATCTCCCGGAAGTCAAAAAGTTCCAGGTCGCAGCGCTTCTCGTTGACCTCCAGGGTATGCTCCGAGAGATTCAGCTTGACGGCTTTTCTGGGGGGCATGGGCAGCTACTCCTGCACCGGGGTGGGAGGCGATTCGTTGCCGTGGCGGTCAATGGCGATGACCGCGGTCTTGCCGGTCACCCCCGCCAGGCTCACCTCCCCGCCCTCCTTGAGCTCTTTGGCATAGACCGCATGGTCCAGGTTAAAAAGGAGGCCGTTGTAGTTCAGGTCCACCAGAAGGAGGGATAATCCCCCCAGGTCCTGGTAGGGGGTCCCCTCCCGGCTGAGGATGGGAGTGGTGAAGCTCACCAGCTTGAGGCCCTGGGGGGTGCGGGCGGCCTTGACCGTCACTTCGTCGTTGAAGTAGAAGCCCACCGAGGACACCAGGTTGTTGATGTTGGCCGGGGTGTCGGGCTGGTCCTTGATGGCGAAGTTCCGGGCCGCCTGCTCCAGGATGCTGTAAGGGAATTTCAGCAGACGGAAGTGCACTTCCCCGCCGGCGCCGTTGGGGAGCCGGAGGTCGGAGACCCGGGTGCAGGTCTCCGGCACAATGATATAGTAGTTCCCTTTGAGCCGGCCCCGGGATTGAGTGATGAGGTCTTTCAAGTAGTCCAGGTCAATGCGCACGTTATACAGGTAGTCGTCCTCCCACACCGGGAAGATTTCCACCGGGTCGCCGTCTTTTTCGGCGTAGATGTGGTCCAGCTTATACTTGCTGATAAAATCCTTTTCCTCTTTGGGGATGCCGAAGAGGGACAGGACAAAGGAGATGTAGGCGCACTTGTTCTCCCGGAGATGCATCACCCGGCTGAAGTCATAGGCCCCCACCGCGGCCACCGCAAAGGGCTTGGGGGGCTGGCCGTATTTGGCGTTTTTCTTGTCGGCGTCGAAGGCCTTGGAGTCGGCGATGTGCCAGATACGCTTCTGCATCAGGTAGACGGCGTGCTTGCCGAAGTCGCAGACAATCCAGCGCCGGCCCAACTTCTCCGCTACCGCCGCGGTGGTGCCGGAGCCAGCAAAGACATCCATGACCAAGTCTTCGGGGTTGGTGGAGGCTCTTATAATTTTCTCAAGTAAAGGTTCTGGCTTTTGTGTGGGGAAAAACTGATTTCTCTCAAAAGGAATAGACCACCAATCATCAGGGAATTTCCCCTTGGGATTCAGTTCACATAGCTTTTCTTCTTTGAATACCCCACTACCTACGCCCTTTTTCTTATATCCAGCTCTATTTTTGCTTGTTTCAGCATATTCCGTCCTTACTTCATCGACATTGAAAATGAAATCACTTCCTTTCTTATACCAAAAGATAGTTTGATGAGTATTGTTAAAATTTCTTTGTCCCTTCGAAGCCATTCTAGAATAAACCCATATTATTTCATTATGAAAGTTTCCACGTCCAAATATTTCCTCGGCACTTACCCTTATATGAGAATTCATTCTATAGTCACAATGAATAAAAATACTTCCATCATTAGCAAGTAGTTCTCTCATATAAATCATGCGTTCGCGCAAATTTTCCAGGAATTCAGCATTAGCTATTTTGTCAGCATAGCTTCTTTCCCCTCCTCCCCCCTGAAAATCCGACTTCGTTGCAAACGGCGGGTCGATATAAATCAGCTTGACCTTCCCCTTCACCATGTCTTTAATGAGCGGGTCCTGATTGAGATACACGGTCTTGAGGAACTGGAGGTTGTCCCCCTGGACGATGAGGTTCCGCCAGCCGTCCTTGCCGGGTTCCCCGAAGGTGCGCACCACCTGCAACGGCGCGGACTGCCCCAGGGCCACGGCGGAGGCCAGAATCACCCCTTCGGGGCGCTTGCCGGCATACTCGATGGTGGGGATGCGGATGCGGTTCAAGGTCTCGAAATCAAACTTCCCGGCCTGGCCCAGCTTTTCCAGGAGGGAGGGGAAAAGCCTGCCGGCCAGCTCCGGGGCCGGCTCCACCCCGCTGTTCACCGCTGCCAGCAGTCCAGCCAGTTCCTCTTCGGTCAGGTTAATCCTGAACATGACATTACCCCGCTCTCTTTCCTCACCCGTCGGTCAGGCTGAAAAAAGCTTTAGATGCACGGTCCCTATCATAAGGCAAACGCGGTTCTTTCTCAAATAACTTCCCTGGCATCAGCCCCATTTGCAGCTTGACAAGGTCTCAATAATTGATACACTAAACCCATGAGATGGCAGGTGCGCCTGAACCGCCGGGTGGTGAAACAACTGGAGCGTTTGCCCGCGGGTATTCAGGAGCGCTTCAAGGCCCTGGCCCTGGAATTGCGCGCCGTCGGCCCGGTGCAGCGCCATTGGCCGCACTACGGCAAAATCCAAGGCGCGGATAACTGCCACCACTGCCATATCAAACAAGGCCGCCCCACCTATGTGGCGGTTTGGAGAGTTACCGGGGAACTCTCCCTGGAGGTGACCTATGTCGGAACCCATGAAGGAGCAGATTACCCAAGATTTTGCCGAAGTCTGTCGGCGCCACCTGCTGCCGCCGGAAAAGATTGAGAAAATTAAGGCCGCGGTGGCCGGCATCCTGGCCGAGGAGGACGACTCCCTGCCCCTGGAAGAGGTGTTTCCCGACCTGCATCCGGGCAGCGCCATCCGGGGCCTGCGCCTCAGGGAAGGCCTGACCCAGGAGCAGTTGGCCCGCCTCCTGGGGGTCAAGCGCACCAACCTCTCGGAGATGGAAAACGGCAAGCGCCCCATCGGCAAGAACATGGCCCGGCGTTTGGCTCAGGCCCTGAAAACGGACTACAAAGTCTTCTTGTAGGCCCTTACAGGGCGAAGGCCTTCGCCAGCAGTTCACTCAGCACCTCCACCCTGGTCTCCCCCGCCTGCCGGGGCCGCAGGCTGAACTTGTTAATGCGCAGAAAATGGTAACCGTAGCTCTCCAGTTCCAGTTGCCGGTCCAGGTCGTATTCCAGGTATTCTTTCTTGAAGTCCTCCAGGGACCGCACCACCATGGGGTCCTGGGTATGATACTCCAGGCCGTCGTATTCCAGAATCAGGCTTTTTTCTTTACCCCCATCGGCCAGGGTAAGTAAAAAGTCAACCCGATAACGGGGGATGTATTTCTGAAATTCGCGTTGGAGGTACTTGCCGATATTGAACTGGGGGATGAGAAGGAGGCGGTCCCGGTGCTGACGGTAGAACTCGGTCTGGGTGATGAGGGTGTAAAGCTCCTTTTCCTTGGGGGACTCAAACACCGCTTCATCGCCGATGAAATGGTCCTGGCGGCGGGTCTCCTCCAGGATGGTGCGGTAGTGTTGTAAGGCGTCGCCCAGCCGGCTGTCGGCAAAGTCGTTCAAATCCATGCTGTGGACGATGACCATGGTATCCTTAGCCCGGCTGAAACCCACATTCAGGCGCTGCATCTTCAAGCTTTTGATGGTGTCGGCGGTCCCTCCCGGCGTGGGGTAGATGGTGCGCAAGTCGGCATTGTGCAGTTTCTTGTCCTGCACCAGGGAATAATAGATGATATCCCGCTCTTCCCCCTGCACATCCCCCACAAACCAGATGGTAAGCCGGTTTTCATCTTTGAGGCGGTGGTAATTGGGGAGCTTCTCCCGGAGATACTTTTCCGTCCGGTCACGCTGCTCCCGAAAAGAGGCGATAATGCCGATAGTGCCCCGATAGCCGTCGGCGGTAAGCTTCTCAAGATCCTGGCGGATGGCCTCGATTTCATCCAAGTTGACGTTTCTGCCGGAATGCCCCTGGGTCTCCACCTTAATGAAGCGCAGCACGGCGTCGATGGGCTTGGTGCGGAGGCGGTTCACCACCAGGGGTATCTGGGCCGGGCGGTAAAAGAACTCGTTGGAATAGTCAATGATTTCGGGGAAGCTGCGGAAGTGCTCGGTGAGGGCGCTGTAGTAGTTGCAAATAGCATAACAAAAATCCAGGGTAGATATGCGGATGCTGAAGGTCTTGAGCCATTCCTGGGCGGCGTCCAGATGGTCGGCTCTCTGAATATCGGCCACAAACAGGTCCTCATCCGCTACCTCCGCAGTCTCCTCCTCCAGCAGCCGCTTTTCCTGCTCCTCTGAAATCGCCCGGTGGTATTGCCCCCGGTAATCATCGATGATTTTTTTAAAATAAGCGCCGTTGTATTTGCGGCTGACGTGGACGGCGCTCACCGCACCATACTGGTATTTATCCCCAAAGACCAGCACTTGCTTGGCCCGGAGGATGAGGGATAGCGAGTGGGCGATGGAAACCTGGGAAGCTTCGTCAAAGATGAGGATGTCGAAAAGCCCCTCTTCCATGGGAAAGAATCTGAAAACGGCCTCCGGCTCGGCGATGATGCAGGCATAGGTGGAGCAGAGGAGTTTGGCTTGCAGGGGGGTCAAGCGCTTACCGGCGGCGATGCTCCGCTTGATTCTTTGCATGTCAGCCTGAAAATTTTGGAAGCCTTTCAGCCGCTGGTCGTTATCATGCTCCGTCAGGCGCTGGTTGTAATTGTTGAGTTCCTCCAGTTGTCCCCGGATTTCCGGCAAGAAGGCGTCTTCTCTGTTAAGTTCGGCATGGAGGGTGATGAACTCCAAGATTTTTGCCTCATCCCGGGTCAGCCCGCTGAGCTTCTCCAGGGAGGCGAGGTCGGAGAAATCTATCCATACTCGCTGTAAGGTGGGGCCGTAGAGTTCCCGCACCGCCTGGAGGGCGTCAATAGTCTCAGGTTGCAGGCTCTCCAGGGGATTAAGAAGCTGAACCAGGAGATGATATAGCTCCTGAGGTGTCAGTTTTGTCAGCCCTGTTTCCTCCTTAAATGCAATTACCCCTTCCAACAGCTTACGGACTTGAAGCAACTTGAGCCCCCGGGCCAACTCCTTGAGGGTCAGGTCCTGCTTTTCTTTCTTGTGGAGCAAGGCCACGGTGTTTAGCAGGTGGTGAAATTTGAGGCTATTCAGTTCGCCCGGGTCTCTTTCCAGGACAGTGAGGTCCGTTGGAGAATAAATAAACTCCATGTTATAGGTGGTATCCCCTTGGAGTTGTTGCAGGAAATCCATCAGGGCGTCCACTTGCACCATCAGGTTATTAGGTTTAAGGCCGGCCTGTTGGGCATAAGCCCATACTGCGGAGAAATCCTGCATGAACTTCTTTTGGGTGGCGGCGAATTTCTTATCCAGACCGATTTTGCCCAGGAAGGTAGTTTGATTCACCAATTCCTGCAACCGATGCCGGACATCTTGCAGTTCCCGGTAGGAGGGGACGGCGGACTTCAACTCTCGCCATTGAGGCGGCAGAGGCTCCAGTTCCTTAACATCCAGTTGGCGAAGTGGTAAATCTTGGTTGAATGCCGGGGTCAGCCGTTCCACCAAGGCTTGGCAAGCGTCCAGGTTTATCAGGGATGAAGGGTCGATGTCGGGAGGGGGGGGCAGATCAATGCCCCCGGAGTTCCAGTCGTCCAAATCTTTTATTATGCCGGGGATGTCACCGCGGCGCTGGTAAAGGATTACGAAAGAGTCGAGGGTAATACCACGCAAAATCTTTAAAGGTATAAGGCGGGGGAACTCCTGGAAGCGTTTAAGGGCGTCGGGCATATTTAAAGAGGGCTTGCCAACAATCTCGGCGGAATCCAAGGAAAGCTCTTCTTCTAATTGGAAAAGACGGAGCAGGTTTTTGCCTGCCTCCGGCAAAAGCTTGGTCTGGGTAATAGCGGTAGAGATGGTCTGGGCGAGTTTTTGTTCCACCCTGGTTTTATCGCGCTTTACGGCTTCCACATTGAAATTCTCGGCCCGGCGGGCTGCAGCACCTATCACCGGCAAGGCGAGGGAGTTTTCAATGGTGTTCAGGGTGGTGAGCTCCTGGTCCCGGGAGATTCTGATAACAGAGGGTTTGCTGTAGGGGTGCAGCTTCTGAAATTTATCAGTGAGCATGCGCTCCACCACGTCCAGGGCTTCTTTTTTATGGGAAGTGATGACTATGGACTTGCCGTTTTGGTTGGCCCAGTAGGTAACGGCCGCGATGGTGTGGGACTTACCGGTCCCTGGCGGTCCATCCACCACCACCACCCGGTTCTTGGGGTTGCCCATGGCTGTCAATATCTTTTTCTGGGAGGGGTTGAGCGGCAGGGGGTTGTCGGAATAGAAATAGCGGGCGGTATTTTTCGGATAATCCTCCCCGAACCTGGCATTGGTCTCATCATCGGTATTGATGAAGTTTTTGGTGAGGCAGCCGTCAACAAAATCAATAATGGCAGAGCCTTCTCCCCGCTCAACCTTTGCCATCAGCTCCGAGTAGTCGAGAAGCCGTTTGTCCTCGCTCTTGATAACCTGGAACCCCAAGCGGTATTGCAAATGGGGTAAGCCTTCTGTTGGTGGGGGAATAGAGCAGTCCTCATTGGTGGTGATGGCTTGGGGGGGTAAGTTATATTCATTGGCAAGGAAGCTGTCCATCTGCCGGAGATGGGGAATGCTGGCGGCGAAAGATGCAGCCCGGGGGATGATCAAGACATTCTGAAAATCAAAGGTGTTAATCGCCGGCGTATTTAGTAATGCCAGGTCCCGCGGGATAGAAAGACGAATGTAATCCGTATCGCCGGTGTCAAAATTGACCTCTACGAAACAAAACGGGTATGCAGGGCTTCCATTTGTGCCGTTCTCCTGGTGTATAGAGCCGAAAAATAAATATGATGTGCCGGAGGCTTCCACTACCGCGAACTGCCTCAGAAGGATGTATAGGTCGTAGAGGACTAAGCGATGGTCCCGATTTTTCAGGGTATCTTTCAGCCTCTGGAAATAGCTTCCCTCATCCTCGGACTCCAGGGCGGTCCGCTGTAGAGTGTCATATATATCCTGAGAGAACTTGGGAACATTGAAGGTTGGGGTCGGGAGCCGGGTTGTCCGATATTGGGTTTCGATGGCGGCTATTTCTTCTTTTTGTAATGCGTAAACAATTTGCTCCAGGGCTCTGCGGAGGGCGAGATTATAGGCTCGCGCCCCTTCTAGAAAGGCCTCCCGCGATTTACCGGGTGTAGAAAGGTCCCTCCCCTCACTATTCTCGGCCAGGAATTGTTGCAGGCTTTCCAGGTTGAATGAGGTTTCCAGAAGTTCATCAAGCTTTTGGCGGAAGCGATGAACGGGGATTTCCCGGTGGAACTGGTTTATGCGAACATCGACCGGATCATGGTCATTGTTCTCCAGCTTCGTTACCCACAGCCTAAAAAAATCCGGAAAGAATGAAATTTCAAGGGTCAGGTTGGGGTCGTTGAGCCATTTGTAATTCAGCGTGCTTCTATTGGAAAAGCGGGTCTCGGTGAAGGCCGCATAGTAGTTTAAAAGACTTTTGACAAATTGGCTCACGTTAATTCTTCGCCTCAGTAACTAGCGATAACCAAATTATGCCAGGGTCGTGGGCCGCTGACCACCCGGACCGGCTCGCTGAATTTTGGGGTCTTTAAGATATTACCACGTTTAATGGGAAGACATTCCATCCTAATAGCCTTGGATAATAAGGAAATTCATGCCGGAGATATTATGCCATAATCGTTCAGAAACGGTTAAATTTTTTTGGCGTGCTTGATGCCGCTAATTTCCCGACCGGAAGGATTCTCTAGAAGAGTCGATTGCCGGAAACAGAAAAGCGGACCGGAATCAATTAACCGGAAGCTCCTGGTGTCCTGGGCAGGGAATAGCGATATGTCCAGAGCTATCTTATCGAATCCATTATTTTTTTCAGGTAATTCGTGATTTGGCTAAAGGATAAGGGAAAATGCAGAAAAAGGATGAATAGAACGGGGAAGAGTATGAAAAATAATTGCCGAAATTATTGTCTGTAATACCTTAACTTGTCTATAATATTATATAAATCAGGTTATTAAGATTTCAGCAAAAAAAATCTAATGCAATTTTCTGACAATTTCAGTCCCTTACCCGTTAACTGTGTCTTCCGTTTCCTCCTCCGAAATGGCCTCAGCTAACTCTTGTCCATGGGGTGTCAGGGTAACGGCTGTAGCGCTTCCGGTTATGGACTTCCAGATTGTTACCAGCCCCCGCCGCCAAAGTCGGTCTAAACTTCTACTCAAAGAGGCGTGAGCTGCATTGTATTGATGAGAACCGGCCTTTTTGGCCCCCCACTCCGCGGGTTCCCAGCCCCACCACCAGCACAATATATCTTGGGTCGAAAGAAACCCTTTCTCCAGGCAGCCGAGCAAAATTCCCTTTTGAAGGTCCGAGATGCCCCTACTCATCGCTGTTAATCTCCCATTTTGAACGGTTAATCGTTTATTAATTACAGCAGCGCCGCCAAGATTTTCAGGGTCTTCAACCGTTGACGCTCCGATTGGCCATTTTCGGTCATGCCTGCAAGGAGCTGGGCAATCCTCCGCCTGCGTCTCCAGTCCCGGTGGAAATGGGGGTTCCGGGTGAACTTGGTCAGGATTGCCTTGCCGCTATTGCAAAGTGCCTGTGGCGTTGACCCCCGGAATCCCGCGCCCCTGACAGCGTCTTTCATCAAGACCCCGGAAAAATAGAGTTCTAAGAATTTCAACTCCCTCGGAGAAAATCGGGATTTAACCATGACCTAACTCAGCCCCCGAGTTGCATTTTCAACCCAACGTCACCGCCTACCCCTGGACCTCCAGGTCCTCCCGGTCCACCAGGCCGCGGCTGATCAGGGCTGCTTCTACTTGGGCCAGGGCCTCCTTTAAGTGGGGGTAGAGGCCCACGGCCAGGGTCAAGCCCTTCTTGGTGGGTATGTCCGGGCCGCCGTTCTCCCCTACCAGGTAAAGGCGCATGTCCAGGTAGTGCCTGCCTTTAAATTCGCTCAGGCTGAGCACTATCTTCTCTTTGGTGTTCCTGGGAAATTCAGTTATCGCCTTGCTCATGTCCGTTGCTCCTGCTCCTGCGTTTTTACATATAATTATTTCTTGTTCCTACTCAAAATAGTCGTCCCATCAGCCCCTTAGCCAGGGGCGAATCGGGGCTTGTAGGGCTTCTAACGAAGCCGATTTTTGCCTTCTTACCTAAGAGGCGGCACTTAGCCTTCTCAACGGTAAATAGAAGGCTTCATGCGGCTGGCTCGGGCCGCCGCAGGGGTTGCTGACAACCCCCACCACTAGGGCGTCCTTCCCACAGCAAGGACAGATACCAGCCCAACAACCGCAGGAGAGCCGGGTCACCCGCGCCGCCCCCACCACCTCCTGCCACCATCGCACAAATTCTTCCATCATCATTTCTCACGGTCCTGTAGATATATAATATAACCGGGACAAACGGGACAATCGGGAATGATGTGTCAACCATGCTGGTTCCAGAGCAACCTTGCTGTCCCGATTATTAAAAAGAGCCAAAAAAACGGGACACCAAAACGGGACACCCGTGGACCACGAAAGTTGTCCCGAAAATCTGTCCCGATTATTGAAGCTGTGAAGGGAAATCGGGACGCCAAAATCCCTAGGAAACCCGCGCAAATCCTGGACCTGTCCCTTTTGTCCCGATTGTCCCGGTTCTTATTCATATATGTCTATGGTAGAATTATTTCCTGATGGAAGGTTTCCACCAGAAGATGCAGGACCCGGGGGCGCCTGTTCTGAATAGTCCAATATCTGAGGTTCCGGCCCACCTCGCGGGACGCCAGCAGTCCCCGGTCAGCCATGCGCCGCCATAAGGTTCGAGGAGTAATCGCTAAGCCGCCCCCCTGCTCTCGGGCAAGCCGTTGGGCCATGGCGAAGGCGGCGTCCGGCTCCAGGAGGAGGTTTGCCCCGTCCAGCCAGCCCACCAGTCCACCCTGGGGCTCGCTCCCCTTCCAGCCCCAGCTTCCCGCATCCTCTGGCCACCCACCGGTGTGGGCGTCCGCAAGATGGGCGCGACCCGAAATCAACGCCGAGGCCAACAGGGACAGGAACCGTCCCGTGGGGTCCTCCGCCTCCTGGTGGCCTGCCTGGGCCCGAGCCGTCTCAAAAAGGGCTTCCCATGCCTTGGCGTAAAGCTCGCCATCCTCATCCTGGGAGAGGGCGCCCACCTCGATTGCGAAGCTCCAAAAAGTTTCCAGGCCCAGCAGAAGGGAGGCCAGGTTGTCCGGCGTTTTGTCGTGCGCCCAGGGCTCCCCGCGGATTTCTTCCCGAAGCCCCCGTGCCCGTTGCGGCAAAGTCGTCTTGAGCATGTCCATTCGCGGGACAAGCCATTGAATGTAGGCGGCCAGGGATTGCGCGCAGAGCCCCTGGGCGGCGTCCACCTGAGCCCGGCTCAGACTCGGCAAGTCTACATCTCCCCGTTTGACCTCCACGATGAACAGTCGAGCGCGGAGTGAATAGCCGGTGGGGATGTCCTCCCCGGAAGAAATAATGAAAGCCCTCGGAGCGTAAGGCAGTTTCAGGCTCCCGTCCGGGGCCAGGCGTCCCCGCCCGGCCCGGTTGGCCGCACCCCGAAAGACCCGGTCCGCCGCGGCGTGCAGGCGGGAAACATCTGCCGGGCCGCCACGGGGACAGAAATCATCCACTATCAGGACAGCGTCCTTCGCCAAAAAGGCCAACTTCTCAAGGGCGTTGGCGGTGCTGGCCCATGAGTCCGGCAAGTTACTACGATTGAAGTCTGCGCCAAAGTGAGCTTGGCCCAGGACGGTGAGTTCGGTCTTCTGGGACCCAGTTTGCCCGGAGAAGAAAAGGCTCAAGTCCAAGGCTATGCACTCCCCCAAGGGGGCCCGGTAGGTGGCGGCCAGCAAAGGCGCGGTGATTGTGGGAGGGGCCAGTTTCAACAGAGCCCAGGAAGCCCGCACCGCGGCTTTCAACCCTTCCCCGGTGGGAGGTGGGGGAAGGACCAGGTGAGACAAGCGCCCTTCAAGGACCACGCTGGTCCCATCAACCGGCCCCTGCGCCCCGATGGCCCCGCCCCCGTGGAGGTAAAGCCACTCACCATCAATATGCCGCCAGCCGGTGTGCGTAAAGACCGTCTTGGTGGGGACCTCCCCACTTAAAAGCTGGATGGCGGCCCGGAGGTGGTCCCTGGTCCCGAAACCGGCATAGATGATGGCCTTACTGCCCCATGCGGATGTGACCCAATTCATGCCCAGGAATTGGCTGGCTGGAACCTCCACCTTGGGGAGAGGCCGCCCTTCGGCAAGGCGACCTTCCAGGGTCAGGCAGACCTGGCGCTCCATGCCGTCATCCCGGACCTGCTCCCCCACAATGGCGGCGTTAAAATTACAGATGGGCGTGATAATGGGTCCATGTCGTGTGAGCTTCTTATAGACGATTGCATCTTTGCGGACAGAATAGGGGTGGTCTTCCTGTTCAGTTTCCCTTGCGGGCCCTTGCCACTCGGGGGCCGCGTCCGCCAAGGCCGACAATTGCTCTTTGGTCCCGCCGGCCCTCAGCCAGTCCGAAACATCGCCTTTTTCAGGGAGTTCGGGGAGGTTCAGGATTTTGACGCTGGCCGCTATCCTACGAAGGTTGTGGGCGATGTCCTGAGCGTGCTGGTGGCCCGCCTTATCGTTATCCGGGAGAATTACTACCAGCCTGCCCCGGAAGAACTCGTTAAACTCCTCCCTCCACTTTCCTTTCCCTGCCCCGCCGGGGTTGGTGGTGACCACCAGGCCACGGGCCGCCAGGCCATCGGCGTCGCCTTCGCCCTCAACAATGCATACCAGAACTGCCGGGTCCGCCCCCAGGAGCTCGGGGAGGCGGTAAGGCACGCGGCGAACCCCGTCCGTGTTCCACATCCAGCCACCGGATCCGTCAGGTCGCCGTTGCCGGAAAGACTTGGGCTGGAGTCGGCAGACCTGGAACAGCAGGTGCCCTTTCTCGTCCCGATAGTCGTATGTGGCAATAATGCGTCCCTTGGGCTTGGCGTCCACCCGGGGCCGAGGTCTACCATTGTTGCCATGGGGCCAGAGATTGCGGTCCTTCAAGGCCGCGACCACCTGGGCCTGCTCACAGCCGCCGAAGCACTTCACCAGCAGCTTGCCGTTTTTTTTAGATACCGACAGGTAAGGGGTGTGATCCTGGTGGGCCGGGCAGTGGACGTGGCCTTTCGGCTTGCCGCACTCACAACCGGGCTGGCCGCATTGAAGGGCCTGGCGGATGATTTCAATGGTATCCATGGGGTCTCCACGCTACGCCTGGGGGTTGTTCTCCCGACGCCCTTGCCCCTCTACTGCCCCACGTAAAGCTTCCACGCCGTTCACCTGGGGACGCGTAGCCATCCACTCCTGAATTTCAGACAGCAACCAACCCACCGAACGGGTCGACAACTTCCGCCTCCGGGGAAACAACCCGGCCTTTTCCCACCGCCATATGGTGGTTCGCCCCGGCCCCCCCAACATTGCCAGGAGCTTTTTTTCGCGGACGATGCAGTCATATTCCATGACCTTCTCCTCTATGTTAGAAAAAATTACCCTGTTGCTCTTCGCCGCATTTAATCCCTGTATAACCCGAAAGATTTCTGGAGTCAAGCACTTTTATATTACATGAGTGACTATATTTAAATAGGATGACTATTAATTAATGATTGACAGCATCGTGGCATTAGATTATATTTAGCGAAAAAGGGTGGTACATGGTGAAGCATTATGATGCAGTTAGTTGACCGATTGGAAAAGCAGTTGTCCTCTCCCAAGGGCCGCTTACAGTGGTTTTTTGATTTCCTGTCCAGAGATATCGATTCCCTTCCGCATTTAGATGCCCTGGTGGTTCTCTATGGCCTGAAAAGAATCACCGATAAGACATATCTGACGAAGGACGATGAGATTAAAACCGTTTTTCAGGATGGAACGTTTGAGAGAAAAGGTTTGAAGGAGGTTCAGGGATTATTAAAAGAAATTTTGGAAGGGGTGTTGGAATGTAAAAAGAAGATTCTCCCGCCTAAAGATAATGAAACGGCAATCAGCCGCGCTATAAGATTGGCGCAAAGGTATTATGTTAAAAATATTGAGTTACGAATGGTGATTTATGTAGAAAATAAAAAAGTTAGAATGGAGGCTTTTGATAATAATTATGTAATTCTATCAAAATTCCTCGATGATTTGGGGCATTTTTCAGTTGAATCTATTCGCATTTGCGAACGAGAAGACTGCAATAAATACTTTCTTAAAGCAACCGCTAAAGATAAGCGATATTGTTCCAATAAATGCGCCTGGGTCATTAATGCCCGCAAAAAGAGGGCCATGAGTCAAGGGCGATAATATTCCTCATTCTTCTTACTCCTACTTTGAATAAACGGAACAACCTTACCTTCGGTACCTTCTACTACCTCCACCAGTCTGCATCCCCAGGCTTCCAGGGCTTGCCGCTTCTCTCGGTCGTAGCTGTGCCGGTCGTAAACAGCGGTCACCCCCCGCTCCACATGGTTCAAGATTTTACTGACCACCAGCCGGGAAATGCCCATGCCGGTCATGTGAGAGGCCGCGGTGCGCCGGAGATCGTGGGGGACAAAGGCCATCCCCATAGTATTCAGATGAAGTCGCACAGCATGATTGACGGCTGGGGGTGTGATGGGCCGATTAGTTCTTGGTGAAGGGAAAATCCATGGTGCATCACCTGATAGGGCTTTAGCTTCTTGCAAAATCTCTTTTGCCAGGGGAACCAGGGGAACTCTGTGGGGTAGCCCGTTCTTTGCCAGCCCATACTCAACCCCGTGATTCGACCTCAGTTCCGTTTTCTCTCCAGGTATTGTCCACCAGCCATCTTCCAGGTCTATCTCTTCCCAAGCGGCGGCACAGCACTCACCTTTGCGCTGAGCGGTGACCAGTTCCAACTTCAACGCCAGCTTGATGAAAGGGTTTACGCCTTTCATACCCTCACCATCCAGACTGTTCCAGAAAGACCGAATTTCATCTGCGGATAGCACTCGGTCACGCTGGTTCTCTTGGGCAGGGGCGTCAACATCAATGCATGGTGAGGCGGTCACTATACCCCGCTTCGCTCCGAACCGGAACATCTTTCTAATGATGGCGAAACAGCGATTCGCCATGATAGGCGCACCCCGGTCAACTATCTTGTCCAAAAGTTCGATAACATCCCGCTTAGTAATATCTTTGGCCTTGAGCTCTCCCCACCCCGGCAACACATCTTTATCCAGGACACGTTTATCGGTTTTCCAGGAGCGTTTCCTGAGCTTAGCCCACTTCTCCAGGTATTCATCGGCCAGGGTTGCCACAGTGGGAGCCAGGCGCACAGCTTCACGGTCTTCGATAGCTTTTGCCCCAGGGTCAATTCCCTGGCGAAGCACCTTCAATGCTTCAGCATGGGCCTCGTGAGCCTCGGCCAGGGTCTTATCCCCATATGTGCCTAAGGTCATCCATCTGACTTTGCCGTTAAATCGGTATTTGAAGACGAAGGTTTTGATTCCATTTGGTGTTACCCGCAATCCGAAGCCACGCTCTCCCCATGCGGTGTATCTCTTATCCCTGGCCTTCAGGTTCTTAATCGTGAAGTCGGTTAGTTTCTTCTTCCCATCTTTCATTCCGGCCCCCTTATTCCTGGGCTACCATCCGGGCTACCATTTTGAGGGTGGCTATATAAGAATTGACATGAACCTCTATGAAACCCAAAATAAAGTTAATTGCTGATAATGTCAAGCTATTTTATGTCACCTACGATATTTTATGGGGCAGCCAGAAACAGCCTGAAAGCATATCTACCGTGACTCTTAATCACTAGGTTTAGGGTTCGAGTCCCTGACGGCCCACCAGAGAAATCAAGGGGTTAGCTGATGAGGCTAACCCCTCTTTTATGCTTGGTGAATATATAGGTGAATATTTATCCCGAATTTCCATTCACCAGGGCTTGTAGTTCTTTCTTGCTCACCGTGTTATAACGCTTGAAAGCGCTCATGGTCTTGTGCCCGCTTGCCGCCATAATCCTGAAATAATCATGGCCCTGGAGCCGCCAATTATTGATGGCGGTATGCCTCAAATCGTGAAAGGTGAAATCTTCAATCCCTGCCCTCTTACAAGCCTTGACGAAGCCCACCTTGATATAGGTTAATGGTTTACCCTTGCAGGTAAACACATTCACCCCCGGCAGGCCCCTGGGCATGGCCTTGAACATCTCCACCAGTTCCCCCGCAAGAGGGACAAGCCGCCCCTCGTTCGTCTTGGTGTCCTCCGGGTGAAGCCGGACAAAGCCCTCTTTCAAATCCACCTGGCCCCAGGTGAGATTTATTATTTCCCCCTGTCTCATTCCGGTATGATAGGCTACTTTGACAATCTGCTTCAGGTGGGGGGAGCATTGAGCCAAAAGCCGAGTATATTCTTCAGGGCTTAAAATCCGGTCCCGTTCATTGTTTTCCTTGAGTAGCTTTACTCCCTGGGCTGGGTTGCTTTCCGCTTTTCCGTTCTTTATGGCTTTGCTGAAAATAGTCTTGAGGCAGGCTAACTCCCGGTTAACCGTGGCGGGCTTGGTAAGAAATTGTGGAGTCCTACCCGATGGTTCGGCAAGCCTAGTTTGTTTATGGGCTTCCACCAGCGCTGGGTTGATGTCCTTTAATAGCCGGTTCCCAAAGCTGGCGATGAGCCTTTTAGTGTGCATGAGGTCTTTATTGTATGACCTCTTGGCCTTTACTTCCGAAAGATCAAGATACCAGGCCGCCAAGTCCTTAAAGAGGGTAATGGCATCAGAGCTCTTCTTGATATACCGACCCTCCGTCTTGGCGCTCATCACTTCCCGGTATCTTTGCTCCGCCGCCGCCTTATTGGGGCCAATCCGCTCCCGCCTA
This sequence comes from Deltaproteobacteria bacterium, assembly GCA_016874895.1. Lineage (GTDB taxonomy): Bacteria > Desulfobacterota > Desulfobaccia > Desulfobaccales > Desulfobaccaceae > Desulfobacca. The sequence continues at coordinate 2,691 of VGSX01000023.1, read as the reverse complement.
AGTCGCTTTTCATGGTCATAATATTCTATCCACCAAACCCGCCCAGAAAACTTCGCCAGGGCAAAGCCGCACCTGCAAGCCTTTACCTTCTGGCTATTCCGCCGCTTACACTCCGGACATTCAACTAACAGGGCCATTACCCGCCTCCTTCATCAATCTGTGTTCCAGGGCCTCCAGGGCCAGGGGTAGATGTGATGGGATTCCACGTTTTTCCCGCTCCCACCTGCTTATGGTTTCTTGATAGGTTCCGAGCAACCGGGCCAACTCCATCTGAGTTATGCCCCACCTCTTCCGCCAGTTTTTTAATTCTTGCCCTGTCATGGGTTCAATATATGACCATTGGTCATTTTTGTCAAGAAAAAAAATGGGAGTGAATTACTTCATCCCAGGGGACTATATCCCCAACTTCTAACCCTGGCCCGTTTGCCCCATTTCTTACTGACCGGCCTCTGGTGCTCCGCTGGCCACGGCTCCAGCACCCAGCGCCTACCGTGGGGTGCCCCCCCTTCGGTTACCTTCCCAGCCGCCCCCCCACGATCCGCCTGCCCCTGTCCCCCTCTTCCGGCCCCAGGAGGCAAACCCGGAGACGGGACTCCTTCCCCCCTATCCTTGTATGCTCTGTGCGGAAATTTTTTCAAATTTCAATTTCAAAAATCTCTATAAAATCGTACCCCTCTGAAGGCGCTTGAAGAATCATCCGCGGAGGGCCACCCCCCCTGGTCTATGGGACCCGGTGCAAAATTTTACAAGTGGAAAACTGGCTGGAGAACTCCGGGGCTACTCCGGGGCTATTCCGGGAGCACTTGCTCCTTGATTTCCGATGTGAGTCAAAGGATGATGGTAACGGCAAGGGTTGCCATCTACAATGCCAGTGAAAAAGCGTTACTCGCTTCATGCGGCGTGTTCACGCTTCGAGCAAGGTAATAAGGTGGGGAGCCCCCCGCTATCGAAGCATCTCATAGGGCCTCTGTGTATCCATTGACTTCAATATGGCTTTGTGCAAAGAATAACGGTAGGATTGGGACTTTACCATGAAGCCCGAAGAAAAAGCCCGCCAGCAGATTGACCGCCTCTTGGAGGCCGCCGGGTGGCAAGTCCAAGACTACCAGGACCTGCACCTCTCCGCTTCCTTGGGCGTGGCGGTGCGAGAGTTCCCCATGGCGGAGGGCTTCGCCGATTATCTCCTCTTTGTGGGGGGTAAGGCCGTGGGGGTGGTGGAGGCCAAGCCCCTGGGCACCACTTTGAGCGGCGTGGCGGAACAGACTACGAAATATTTATTTTCTATCCCGGCTAACCTCCCTTGCGCCCAGACCCCGCTCCCCTTCGCCTATGAGAGCACCGGAGAGGAAACCTTTTTCCGGGACTTGCGGGACCCGGAACCACGCTCCCGCCGCCTTTTCGCCTTCCACCAGCCGGAAACCATCAAGGAATGGCTGGCCCAGGAGGACTCCCTCCGGGCCAGGCTCCAGCACCTCCCCCCACTCATCACCCACGGCCTCCGGGATTGCCAGATTGAAGCTATCCAAAACCTTGAGCTTTCCCTGGCCCAAGACCGCCCCCGTGCCTTGGTGCAAATGGCTACCGGGAGCGGCAAGACCTTCATGGCCGTCAGCCTCATCTACCGCCTCATCAAGTTCGGCAACGCCCGGCGGGTGCTCTTTCTCGTTGACCGCAACAACCTGGGCCGCCAGACCCGCTAATTGCTGCTTCAGGGCCTCGTTGTCCTTCAGGGCCTCGTAATCGGTGCCGTTCAAGGACGCCCGAAGCTGGGTCAAAGCCTCCTCCACCTTGGTGTCGCCGAAGATGTTGAGGTCCTTGAACCAGCCTTCCACCCGACGCACGCTTTCCAGGGTGTCATTTCTGACGATGCGGCCATCCTTCAGGCGGCTGGAGAGATTGGTCACCACCTCCAGGACCTTCTTGCGGAGGTAGACCACCGCATCTTCCACCATCTCTTCATACCGGGCCTGGAGTTCCGCCCTGGCCCGGTCATAAGCCTCGATGACTTCCGGGGCGCTCCCTTCCTTGATCTCCGCGCCCTTGATGTCAAAGACGCTCCAGAAAAAGTCGAACTTGCGCCGAAGCTGGCTCTTGGTGGGATAGTGGGGTTGCAGCCGCGGCCAGATGTCCGGGTATTTCTCCCGCCACTGCTCCTGGATGGCTTCGTAGTGGGCCACGAACTCCTCAGCCCTGCTCAGGTACTCGGCCTTCAGTTCTTCCAGCCGCTCCACCACCCGGGCCAAGTTCCGCTTGGGGATAGCCCGGACATACTCGACCACAAAGGGGTAGGAGCTATCATTCAGGTAATTCCGGGCCCGGCTGGAAAGCTGGGAGAAAAGCTGCCGCCATTCCTGGGGGTAGAGCTTCTTGTTCCCCAGGTAAAAGATTTCCGGGACCTCGCCGTCTTTCAGTCCCAGGTCCTCGGCGCTCAGTTTGGCCTGCCCCGGCCAGGAACGCACGGCCAACTGGATGGCCACCATCTCTTCGAAACCGTTGCCGTTACTCTTCATTGCCTTTTCCTCCTTCGGGGGAAAAAATAAAGGCCGACTAATGCTGTACCGCATCCGGTTTCCTGGACACAAGTTTTTCTTAAGCTGCCTTGGCGATTGAGTGCTGGGCAAGCCATTGGGCCCTGGTCTGCCAGGGGCTTTTAAAGCCGTTCTTTTCCACCCGCCACTCGCGGTTGTAGGT
>VGSX01000022.1 GCA_016874895.1 Deltaproteobacteria bacterium | reverse complement strand
TGAAAAAATGCGCCTGCTGCGGTTCGGCCATGCCGTGGGACTAGATGACCGGGAAATACGACACTTGAAGGACTATCAACTGCCCTTTGCAAAGCTGGACAACCTCATCGCCCGGGTCTACAACTCCGGTCAGGTCGCGGTGATCAATGACGTGGATCAGAGCAATTTAAATAAGAATAATCCTCTGTTGCAGTTGTTGCAGCCGAAGATCATAATTGTGGCCCCCCTCACCTCCCGGGGGACGGTCACCGGCGTTTTACTGGCCGACAGAACACCCAAAGAGGGTCCATTTTCCAACAGTGACAAGGACTTTATCGTCAGTTTCGCCAACCAGATCGCCATAGCCCTGGACAACGCCGATCTGATCAAGCAGAAAGAGGAATCCGAACTCCATCTGCGCAAAATGTTCGAGAACGCCCAGGTGGGCATCCTGAAAGTTGACGAGGCCAACGTTATCCGGGAGGCCAACCCGCGCCTGAAGGTCATGTGCGGAGTCGAGGACTTGCTGGGAAAACATATTTATGACTTTCTGGACACGGCCAATCAGCGTAAATTTCAGGAAATCATTGCTAAGAATAAAGCCGGCCAGCCCAGCCAGGAAGAATTGGAAATCTCCTCCAAAAACAAGCATCCGGTCATCGTCCTGATGAGCTCCGTGCCCTCCTTCGACGAAAACGGTCAATACACCGGGTCCGAGGCCATTATCAGCGACATCAGCGACAACAAGAGGATGCAGCGGCAGCTTCTCCAATCCCAGAAAATGGAAGCCCTGGGCACCATGGCCGGCGGCTTCGCCCACGAATTCAAGAATATTCTCCAGGCCATCAAATTCTGGACCGAAGGGGCGTTGCAGGATTTGCCGGAACAGTCCGACCTGCAGAATAACCTCAACCGGGTCCTCCAGTCCATCAACAAAGGCACCGACATCGTTCATCGCATCTTGTTATTCAGCCGGGATCAGAAATCCGAACTGAAGCCCATCAAATTGAGCGATATCATTGACGAAGGTCTCAAAATGGTGCGAGCCGCCCTGCCTTCCTCTATTATCATCCAGCCGGACATAGACCCCCAGGCCGGCTTCATCCTCGGGGATGCCGTGCGCGTGCACCAGGTGCTCCTTAACCTGTGCACCAATGCGGCCCACGCCATGCGGGACAAGGTCGGCCGACTCGATGTGACAGTGAAAAAGATCTATCTCGCCCCCGAGGCCGCCGCCTCCTGGCGCAATGTCAGGCCCGGAATTTATGTGCAGCTCTCCATAAAAGACAACGGCATCGGGATGGACAGCCAGACCAGAGAACGCATTTTTGAGCCCTTTTTTACCACCAAGGAGCCCGGGGAAGGCACCGGCATAGGTCTGTCCACAGTCCATGGCATCGTGGAAGACCATGGCGGTATCATCGACGTGGAGAGCACTCCGGGGCAGGGGACCATTTTTCGCATTATTTTTCCGAGTCATACCGCCCAGGCGGAAGAACCCGCGCCGGTGGAGAGCAAGCCCTTCATTATGCCCACGGGCCGGGAACGCATCCTGTTCGTGGACGACGAGCTCACCCTCACCGAGATCGTCAAAAAAATGCTGGAGCGCCTGGGATATACCGTGGTAGCCAAATCCAGCAGTGTGGAAGCCCTGGAAATCTTCCGGGCCAACCCGGAAACCTTCGACCTGCTCATTGCCGACCAGACCATGCCTCATATCACCGGCATCGCCCTGGCTCACGAGGTCAACCGTATCCGGCCTGATCTGCCCATAATCCTGTGCACCGGCATGGTGGACACTCAAAAGCTGGATAAAAAGGCCACCGGCATTCGGGAGGTCCTCACCAAACCGGTGACCATCAGCAGACTCGCCCAAGCGGTGCGCCAGACGCTCGATAAAAATTCCCTTTCTCCGGATAAGAAAGCCGTATCCCTGCATTAATCCGGACCACCAGGAATCCCGCCGCAGCCGGTGCCAGAAACCAAGCCGGCCGCCCCCCGATATCCTCTCTCCTGCAATCGGCAAATCATATTGACAGTTACTCGAAAAAACGGTAAAAATCCACCTTAATCTGTATGAGGGAGCGACCCATGGTTGAGAAAGCGCAGTACATCTGGCTGGACGGAAAATTCGTGTCTTGGGACCAGGCTCAGGTTCATATCCTGACTCACACCCTGCACTATGGTCTGGGAGTTTTTGAGGGCATCAGGGCCTATCGATGCGCAGATGGGCGCACGGCCATTTTCCGGCTGCCGGAACATATCCACCGCCTGTTCGATTCGGCTCACATCATGCAAATGGATATTCCCTTCAGCGAAGCCGAGATTAATCAGGCCTGCATCGACACCATGAAAAAGAACCACCAAACCGAGGCCTACCTCCGACCCCTGGTCTTCCTGGGCGACGGGTCCATGGGCTTGTATCCCAAGGACAATCCCATCCGGGTGGCCGTCATCACCTGGCTCTGGGGGGCCTATCTGGGAGATGAAGGCCTGCGCCTGGGCATTCGCCTGAAAACTTCGTCATTCACCCGCCACCACGTCAATGTCATGATGACCAAAGCCAAGGTGGTGGGCAACTATGTCAACTCCATCCTGGCCAAACGCGAGGTTATCAGATCCGGGTATGATGAAGCCCTTCTCCTGGATTCCGCCGGTTACGTGGCGGAAGCCTCCGGGGAAAATATCTTTCTGGTGAAAAATGGCGTCATCAAGACCCCGCCCTTAACCGCCATCCTGCCGGGCATCACCCGGGATTGCGTTCTCACCCTGGCCCGGGACCTGGGTATTTCCTATCAGGAAGATCGTTTTACCCGGGACGAACTGTATATCGCCGACGAGGTTTTCTTATCCGGCACTGCGGCGGAACTCACCCCGGTGCGGCAATTAGACGACCGCAGCATCGGCTCCGGCAGACCTGGTCCCGTCACCCAAAAGATCCAGGAGGCCTATTTTGCCGCGGTTAAGGGGGAAAATCCCCGCTATGCCGCCTGGCTGACCTATATTTAGGTGTGATCAGTGACCTGTGGGCAGTTTTGATCTCGATCCCGAGTCATACTGGGGAACGCATCCTGGCCTGTCCTCGTTCCCACGTTATACTTGGTAACGCATAGACCGCCATGACCCAGGGCCGGGTGGTGGAAGACAGGTTTTGGGCGCAATGCCGGGAGTGCGGCACGTGGCGCGAGGTTTTTCCGGAGTCCTGCCAGGCGGATGCGTACTTCGAATACTGGCGGGCCGACTTCGCCTGTTGCGGCCGGGAGCAGATCGGCTGGTTCACCATCGAAAAGGTGGATGACGACGTCCACTGAGGCGCCTGCACTTCAGGGTAATCGGGTCACGCTTTTAAAAAGAGCAGCAGAATGTCGGTTTCCGTCACCAGGCCCACCAGCTCCCCTCCCTGAACCACGGGGACGCAGCCGATTTTATGCGTCAGCATGAGTTGCACCGCATCCTTGACATCGGCCTCCGGCGAGGTGGTGACGACCTTTGTGATCATGATGTCCTTGATGCGGATGGCCTTCATGACCGCCCGGGTCTCACCGGGTTCATGCCCCAGGGCCTCCACCAGGGAACTCCGGAAAAGGTCCCGTTCTGAAAGAATTCCCACGAGATTTCTGCCTTCCACCACGGGCATGTGCCTGATCCGGCCTAATTTCATGATATCGTTGGCTAAACTTAGTTCATCGTCGACGTCCAGGGTAGCCACGTCCCGAACCATGATTTCTTTGACTTTCATGGGAGCTCCTGCTACGGTCCAACGTTAAAAACTGAGCTTGCCGGAAATGTTACAGGGAAGCCAGCCAATCCCTGGCCCGGCGGCTCAATGAGGCCAAAACCGCCAGGGCCTCTCGGGCCTTCTCAGGCGAAAGATACCCTAAGCCGCAGGCCGGGGTGAGTAAACTCTGATTCAGGAGAAAAGGCAGGTCAAGGCCGAGACGCCCCAGTTCTTCCACCTGTGACTGGAAGCGGGCCCAAAGGGCCTCTTCCGTCTCCGGCGGGGCCGTGGGACTGGTGGGGACCAACCCCCAGGCCAGATACCCGCCCCGGTCCAGGAATTTTTTTAAGGCCTGGTCGTACAGCTTCAGGTTTTCGAAAAATTCATAGGAATCGAAGCTGAGGATATCGATGGGGCTTTCCATGAGCATGGACCAATCGGTGTTGCCGCAGCAATGAATGCCGAAAAAGGCGCTGCCGGTCTCCCGGGCCGCAGTGATGGTCTCAGTGAGAGTAGTGATCACCTCTTCCCGGGAAATCTGCATAAAAGCGGAACCGAAGCCGGTGAGGGAAGGTTCGTCAAAAAAAATAACGGCCTGGCGGCCCGTTTCCCGGATTTTGGCGGCCTGCCAGGCGGCTTTGAGGGCCAGGCCCCGGATCACGGCCTGGTTCAGTTCATAATCGAATAAAACGGCTTTGCCGTCCGTCCCCTTAACCACCGTGGCGAAGGTCACCGGGCCCACCACCTGGCCTTTGATGAAGGCGGGGGCATCGGCGGGCCGGGAGGACAGCTCCTTCAACAGGCCGTAAAACCCCACTGCCTCTTCGGGGGACAGGGAGAAGACATCCAGATCTTCCTGGAGCGCGGCTTCATAAAATTCCGTCAGGGCCGCATCCCGGTCAAGGGCATCGTTTACCAGCACCAGGCGCCTTTCCCTGTCCCGGTGTATCAGAGGCAGGCCCCCCACCCCCTGGGACACCATGTCTTCTTGAAAACCCTTTTGGGCCAATTGCGGCCAGAAAGGGATTTCCGGCAGATTTTCCAGGATCAGATGCACGGCCTCCTGATCATCGGTAAAGGGCACCGAACCGATGCCGGTGGCCGCTAAAGCGGGCAGAGCCTTCATGTCATCCTCCCGAAACAGCATATGGATAGGTTAAACAGTAGTATTTTTCCGCAGGCCTGTCAATGTGTAGCATTTCTAGACTGCAGGCCGACCTTGTGAAACTCATCTTTGTGGGGTCGAACCTGTTGAACTGCAAGGGCTGATAAAATTTAGTGAGATTGTCCTTGGGATCACATGATATATTAACATATCATGCCGGAAATTAAGCTGCCAGCCGTAATGAAACACGGAGAGGAGGAAGAGATCATGTCCGAAACTAAATATCCACCCTGGTACGCTCATCTCAAGGCCAAACACGGCGCCTATGTCCAGGCCCTGGAACAACTGGGGGAGGCAGTCCGGCGGGAAGGGCCGTTGCCGGAAAAAATCGCTAATCTTATCCAGTTAGCCGCCGCTGCCGCGATCCGCTCCGAGGGTTCGGTGCACAGCCACACCCGCCGGGCCCTGCAGGCCGGGGCCACCCCGGAGGAAATCACCCATGCCCTGATTCTGTTGACCAGCACCATCGGCTTTCCCACAGTGTCGGCGGCATTGAGTTGGGCCTATGAAGTTATCGACAAAGAAAAGGCCTGATGAAGGATGGCGGAGAGAGAGGGATTCGAACCCTCGGTGGAGGTTTCCCCCCACACTCGCTTAGCAGGCGAGCACCTTCGGCCGACTCGGTCATCTCTCCGGATGGGTGGGACGCTCTTTCTGCGGAGGGAGTAGGCTTCGCAACCGCCTCGACTCCCTCTAACTTATTAATATTAATCTCTTTTAATCTTCTAAATTTTTCCCACGTCCGTCATGCGGACACGATGATTATCTGACAAGCTGTCAAGGGCAATGTTAGCATACCTTTGAGTTATTTTCAAGCTGGTATGGCCAAATTGTTTTTTCAATTAGTTATATCCTGTGGCAAGCAAATGACTTTAGAAGATGAGGCTAACGCGGCGTGTAGGGGTTCACATACCAGGGATCGTACCAGTGCTTATACGCCGGGTCATAATCATACCAGGAGGGCGGGATGGTGCCAAAACCCGTAGGCCATTCCTGTTCCATGGCGTGCTGGTCCACCCGGTAGCCGGCCGTGCCACAGCCTCCCAATCCTAAAGATATGATGACTGAGCAAATCAAGAAACATGCTTTCATCTGGCAAACCCTCTTTTTATGACTAGAAGTTATACCTATCCGGGTTAATCCGGAAAACACGATGCATTGTGTCGTTACTTCTTTCAGGCGACCTCCTGCCTGGTGAAATTGTTATCTTGTTAAGATCGTTCTGAGTTGCTGCGCCAGGTTAGGGTCCAGTCCGGCCAGGAGGCGATATTCTGCCCAGGCCTCGGTTCGTTGACCTGCGGCGTAATACGCCACCCCCAGATGATAATGAAAATAAGGAACCTTTGATTTAAGACTGATCGCCTGGCGGAAATTTTCAATGGCCTGATCATGTCTGCCCATGGCGCCATAGGACATGCCGATGCCGTGATAGGCCTCGGCGAAATCCGGCTTGGCCTTAAGGGCCTCCTGGAATGCCTGAATCGCCTTGGAATATTCCTTGCGGGCGTGGAAAGTGCGCCCTCTCTGGAACATTTCCAGGGCGGCGCCCGGCATTTCCATGGAGAAGTCCCGGAAGCTGTGGCCTTGCCCCCCGCGCAGCTCCAGGACCTTTTGGCCCGGCACCGCAAAGTTCAAATTCTGGCCGGCCCGGAACGTAGCCCTGGCCACCCCGATGACCTGGCCCTGGGCGTTGAAGACCGGACCGCCGCTGGAGCCCTGGGAGATGGGCGCGGTTATTTGAATGATATCGCCGAGTCTGGGTAATTTGCGGATGGCCGAAACGATCCCTTCGGAGACCGTCTTTTCCAGCCCCATGGGGTGACCGATGGCATAGATCTTTTCCCCCACTTCGGGCAATTGTCCCGTGACCTCCAGATACGTGATGTTACCGGTGGGAATGTCGGCGGCCAGCAGGACGAGATCGGCTTCTTTATCCTCGGCCAATATTCTTTTTACCGGGTAGCGGCGCCCCTCATGCGTTCTCACCACCGCCCGATCGGCGCCGAAGACGACGTGATAATTGGTGACAATATGACCCTGGGGATTGATAAAAAACCCTGTCCCCAAGCCCTTGGATCTGCCTCTCTGGGTTTCCACTACCACCACCGCCGGGGAAATGCGCTTAATTATGGCGGGGAGATCGTCCTGGGCAAAGGCCGCCGGAGAGCCCGACCACACCGCCAGGCAGAGCCAGAGTAGCATGATTTTTTTTACTGTTTTCATGATAAACCTTACTATCTAACGGCGGTTCGAGCTGCGAGGTGGTGGAACAATGCCTTCATATAAAAATAATAATACCCATCGGCACTTAATTCCAATAAAATTAATGGACCTAATGAGCTAACCCTCATAAAGAAATTCTTGGGGGAATCTTCTTTCAGCTCCGGTAATCGGCATTGATGCGGACGTAGTCGGCGGTCAGGTCGCAGGTGAGGTAGGAGTCCGAGGCTGTTCCCAGATTGAGATGTATGCGCAGGTCGAACCTCCCGGCGGCCATCACTTGTCGGGCCGTTTCTTCGGCAGCCGGACCCAGGCCGAGTCCGGCTTTGACCACCTGCTGGGGGCCGAAAAAGATATTTACCCGGTTGGGGTTTAGCTTCACTCTAGCCCTGCCCAAGGCTGCCATAATGCGCCCCCAGTTGGCGTCCTCGCCGGCCACGGCGGTTTTTACCAGGGGGGAGAGGGCCACGGTCCGAGCCGCCTTAAGGGCATCGGCGGGGCTGGCGGCACCCTCGACGACAACCTGAAAGACGTGGGCGGCGCCCTCGCCGTCCCGGACGACCTGGACGGCCAGGTCCGCCATAACCGTGTGCAGGGAGGCAGCCAGGATTTCCCCCGCCGGGGAGTGCAGGTTTTCTATGGGCCGGTGACCCGCGGCACCGCTGGCCAGGGCCAGGACACAGTCGTTGGTGCTGGTGTCGCCGTCCACGGTGATGCGGTTAAAGCTGCCTGTCAATCCCTGTTTGACGGCGGCTTTCAGGGCCTTGGGGCTGACGGCCGCGTCGGTGAGCAAAAACACCAGCATGGTGGCCATATCAGGATGAATCATGCCGGCCCCTTTGGCCAGGCCGGCCACAGTCACCCTAACGCCGTCGATGTCGGTGTGCACCAGGGAGGTTTTCGGGAAGGTGTCCGTGGTCATGATGGCTTCGGCCACCTGGGGCAGGCCTCCAGGGTGTAAGCTGGCTGTCAGGGAGGGGAGGACGTCAAGGATGCGGTCCACCGGCAGGGGCTGGCCGATGACCCCGGTGGAGGCCGGCAGAATCAGTTGTTCCGGACATCCGAGAAGTTCGGTCACGGCCCGGCAGGCGGCCGAGGCGGCTTCAAGACCAGCCTCGCCGGTGCAGGCGTTGGCGTTGCCGCTGTTCACCAGGATAGCCTGGGCTTTGCCGGCCCGCAATCTCTGTTGGCAGAGGAGAACCGGGGCGGCCTTGACCTTGTTGGTGGTCAAGACCCCGGCGGCGGCCACGGGTTGATCGGCCACGATGACGGCCAGGTCCAGGCGGCCGGGTTTTTTGATGGCCGCCTCGACGGCCGCAGCCCGAAAGCCGGGAACGATCAACTTATTTTCGTGCTCCATGTTTTTGTCCTGATAAACAGATCAGCAAAGTTCAAGGTTCAAAGACCTTATGAGCAATAGGGGCGCGCCGAAGCCGGGCCCACTTTCTGTCCATTGCCCACCGCTCACTTCTTATTGGCGCAGCACTTTTTGAATTTTTTACCGCTGCCGCAGGGGCAGGGTTCATTGCGCCCCACTTTTTTGGTTTCTTGGCGCACCGGCTGGCTCCCCCCGCCCCCGCCGTGGCTGTAATTCATGGCTGCCCGGCGCTCTTCCCATACGGGGATCTCCTCCGGTTGGCGTACCCGGATGAGGAAGAGGGTCCGGACCGTGTCTTCCTGAATCCGCTGGATCATGTTCAGGAACATGTCGTAGCCCTCTTTTTGATAAGCCCTCAAAGGATCTACCTGGGCGTAGCCCCTGAGGCCGATACCGTCCCGCAAGTGATCCATGGCCAGGAGATGGTCTTTCCATTGGGTGTCCACTATCTGCAGCATAATCTGGCGTTGCAGGGGTTCGACAACTTCCGATCCGAGTGCCTGGTATTTCTCCTTGTAAGCCAACAATACCTTATAGTGAACCAGTTCCCGCAGTTCCGCATGGCCTAGGTCATCAATATTCAGGTGGTCCAAGCCCAGACGCACCCCGAAGCGGTGCAGGACTGCCTCTTCCAGGCCTTCGAGATCCCAGTCATCGGGCATGGATTGGGCATCGGTGAACTGATCCAGGAGGCTGTCGATGAGTTCCTGGGCCATTTCCTGGATTTCCTCGGACAAGTCGGCCCCGCCCAGGATTTCCCGGCGCTGGCTGTAGATAACCTCCCGTTGTTTATTCATGACGTTGTCATATTCCAGGAGGTGTTTCCGGATGTCGAAATTGTGGGCTTCCACCCGTCTCTGGGCCCGTTCGATGGCATTGCTGACCATCCGGTGTTCGATGGGCTGGCCATCCTCCATGCCCAGGCGTCCCATGAGGCTTTTCATCCGGTCTGAGCCGAAAATCCGGAGGAGATCGTCCTCCAGGGAGAGATAGAACCGGGACGACCCCGGATCGCCCTGGCGTCCGGAGCGGCCCCGCAACTGGTTGTCGATGCGCCGGCTTTCATGGCGTTCGGTGCCGATGATGTGCAGGCCGCCGGTGGCCACCACCCCGGGTCCCAGGACGATGTCGGTACCCCGCCCGGCCATGTTAGTGGCGATGGTCACCGTTCCCAACTGTCCGGCATGGGCCACGATCTGCGCCTCTTTTTCATGATGTTTGGCATTAAGCACCTCATGCTTGATTCCCTGTAATTTCAGCATGCGGCTGAGGCGCTCGGACTTTTCAATGGAGGTGGTGCCCACCAGCACCGGTTGCCCCTGCTGGTGGCATTCCTTGATTTCCTCCACCACCGCCTGGAACTTTTCCGCCTCGCTTTTATAGATGGCGTCGGGATAATCCAGCCGGATCATTTTCTTGTGGGTGGGAATCACCATTACGTCGAGTTTATAAATCTTTTTAAATTCTTCAGCCTCGGTGTCCGCAGTCCCGGTCATGCCAGCCAATTTTTTGTACATGCGGAAGTAATTCTGGAAGGTAATGGATGCCAGGGTCTGGTTCTCGTTTTCGATGCGCACCCCTTCCTTGGCCTCCAGGGCCTGGTGCAGCCCGTCGGAGTAGCGGCGGCCCGGCATCAATCGCCCGGTAAATTCATCCACAATGATCACCTGACCGTCTTTGACGATGTAGTCCACATCCTTTTTAAACAGGGAATGGGCCTTCAAGGCCTGATTGAGATGGTGCAGGGCCTCGATGTTGCGGGGGTCGTAGAGATTTTCCAGGTTCATGATCTTTTCCGCCTGGGCCACCCCCGCCTCAGTCATCAGCACGGCCCGGGATTTTTCATCCACCGTGAAATCGCGTTCTTTGTGGAGCATGGTGGCCACCCGGTTGATGCGGTGGTACAGTTCGGTGGACTCCTCCGCCGGACCCGAAATGATGAGGGGCGTCCTGGCCTCGTCAATGAGGATGGAATCCACCTCGTCCACGATGCCGTAGTTAAATTCCCGCTGGACATAGTCCTCCAGGGAGAATTTCATGTTGTCCCGGAGATAATCAAAACCGAACTCGTTATTAGTGCCATAGGTGACGTCGGCATTATAGGCCCGGCGCCGTTGGCTGTCATCGAGCCCGTGCACGATGGTGCCCACCGACAGACCCAGAAAGCGGTAAACGCTGCCCATCCAGTCGCTGTCGCGTCTGGCCAGGTAGTCGTTGACGGTGACCACGTGCACCCCCCTTCCGGTGAGGGCGTTGAGGTAGACCGGCAGCACCGCCACCAGGGTTTTGCCTTCCCCGGTCTTCATCTCGGCGATCTTGCCTTCATGGAGCACCATGCCGCCGATGAGCTGGACATCAAAGGGACGCATGCGCAAAACCCGGAGGGAGGCCTCCCGGGCCACGGCAAAGGCCTCGGGCAGCAGATCCTCCAGACTTTCCCCCCGCGCGAGTCTTTCTTTGAAGACGGCCGTCTGGGCTTGCAGTTGTGCATCCGTGAGGGAACGGATTTCCGGTTCCAGGCCGTTGATCCGGTCCACGAGGGGTGCCAACCGGCGGATTTCCCGCTCATTCTGGCTGCCGAAAATTCTTTTCAAGATATATCCAAGCATATCAATCCTCGCTGGGGCAGTGCCAGGAAACTAAACCTCCCCCAGGGTTGATCTCTCCAGGTATAAGAAAGTTCATGGTAAGAGTGAGAAGGGACGACTGGAAGTACTCATTCCGCCTGGCTGCTGGCTGTTGCTGACAAGCTCTGGCACATCCTCCTCAATTAAATGTAGCTTGCCGGGTAAGGCTTGTCAAGATTGCCGCACAGTGAAGCTATAGGGACAGTCAGAGGATTCGGCCTGGGCTAAAATTTCAGGAGCATGGCGATTTCGTCGCATTCGGGAAACTTGGTGCAACGGACACAATCCGCCCAGACAATGTGCGGCAGGATATTCTTATCCACCAGCTCGAAGCCGAACCGGGCAAAAAACTGAGGCCGGTAGGTCAGGACAAAGACCTGCTCCAATCCCAGGGTAATGGCCTCGGAAAGGCAGGTCTCCACCAGACGGGTGCCCACACCTTTTCCCTGGTGCGGCTCCAGGACGGCCACCGAACGCAGTTCCCCCAGGGCCTCCCAGGAGACGTGCAGGGCTGAGATGCCGATGATGGTGTCCGGATCATTTTCCTGGTACACATAGTAATCCCGCACCTGGCCGTAAAGCTCCGCCATGGTGCGGGCCAGCAGCTCTCCCTGGTTGGCGAAGCGTTGCAGAATCCTCCGGATTTCCACCACGTCGGCGACCCGCGCCTTCCGAATCAATCCCGTTGCCATGAAGTAACTATCTCATAAAAAATATTTCGCTGCATCCTTAATATTACCCTGCCATTTCCCTGCCCGGAACGGCAGCGGGGCGCCGCCCCGAACCAGAATAATTCCTCATTGCCGCCAGACTCCGGGTATGGCGAGAACTTTCGTGTTCAGACCTGGAGGTCTGACCTACCATTTTCGGATGGCTGCGGCCTTAAGTCCTCGCGACGGGCACGGGTAATTGGAGATTTTTCAGCTCCCGGCCATTGCCGGAAAGCTTTTTTTCAGATAACATAAAATATTAAAAACTTCAGGCACAGAACAGAGTCATTTTCAAACCGCAGGATGGGGATGATTATGAGATAGGCGGCCGGGCTTTTTCGCCGGGGCCACTGCTGCTGAGGTTAATTTCGAGGAGTAGTTGACGTGATCATTCATCGTGATTGTTTTGTCAGATTGGCTTATCGTCTGCAGCTTGCATCCGGGGAGTACATCCGGGGCTCGGAGAACGGACCGGAGCCCCTGAGTTTTATCGCTGGCTACAAAGAACTCATGCCGGCCTTGGAGAATAAACTCTTGGGGATGAGGCCGGGTGAGGAAAGACGGTTTACCATACCCGCGGCCGAGGCCTTCGGCTTGCGGGACCCCTGGCTGGTGCAGGAGTGGCACAAGAAACGGTTCCCTGCGGATGTGGAGCTGCGGCCGGGGCAGTCTGTGGTGCCTCATCCCTGCGCCATTCCCATTGATTATCCTTATAAGGTGGTGGCGGTCAAGGATGATATGGTGGTCATTGATCAGAATCACCCTCTGGCCGGAGAGGATCTGCATTATGAGGTGCAGATTTTGGAGGTGAGGTCGGCCACCCCCGAGGAACTGGAGCCCCTGCAGGACTGTGAGAGCTGTGGCAGCGAGGCCCTGAGTTGCGGCAGATGAGTTTAACCCGCCAGGAAGCCTTTTGAACCGCTGGCTAGGAGTGCCCTGGTGAGAGCCTTCCCAAAAAAACGCTGGTTCCCCGCAGGTAGCCAGCGTTTTTTCCGGTAATAACGAGGGAATTAGGTTTCGGTTAGAGTGATGGCTTCCGCGGTGCAGACCTCGACGCAACTCTCGCAGCCAAGGCATTCCTCGATATTGACCACGGTGGCTTTACCGTCCTGCATTTCGAGAACGCCAGAGGGACAGACGTTGACGCATTCTTCGTCGCCATTGCATTTTTCCGTATCGATGTCGACAATCCAACCCATTAGAGAATGAACCTCCTTGAATAAGTTGACTAAGCGTAATATGTTCATAAATTATCCTTCACAAGCAGATATGTCAAGAAATTCTTGCTCCTGAAAAAATATCGGGAAACCCTGGAAATATTCTCGAAAAAAGGACATTTCTCTATAAAAAGAGACAGGTGAGATGAGAAAAAAATATTTTATTCACATAAAATGCTTTCCCAGTTTTTTCGGGATGTGTTATCTTGTCAGCTATTGCGATGTAGATAAGGTCTGAATCGAGGAGGTTATGTTATGGAAGTGAAAACCATTCTGTGGCCCACCGACCTGTCCAAGAATTCCATTAAAGCCGCAAAACACGTGATGTCGCTGGCGGATAAATATCAGGCCCGGGTCATCATGATGTACGTCGGCACTGATTTGACGTCCATGGATAAGGCCTACGGCTACCCCAGCGCCCAGCACCTGCGGCATTTCCAGGATTGGGAACTGGAGCAGGCCAAACAACAGATGGAGGGGGTCTGCGATAAAGATCTCAAAGCCTGTCCGCTCCTCCAGATAAAACTGGTGCAGGGCGACCCTGCCGGGGAAATCTTAAAAGCTATCCAGGAGGAAAAGGTGGATATGGTGGTGTTGACCACTCATGGCAAGGGCCATGATGACCTGGACCGGAAAAGCAGCGAGTTCGGCAGCGTGGCGCGCAAGGTCCTGGCGCAATCCCCGGCCCCGGTGCATCTAGTCAATCCTTTTGTGTAATTCCGGGAAAAATGCTACCCCGGAGTCGTCACCCGGGACGGAAAAAAATATCATGATTTTCGGTTTTTTCCTCAGATTTTTTGCGAGTTTTGTGGCCGCCAAGATCCTCTTGCGGGCTCTGGAGGCCGACAGCATGGGTTATCTCCTGGGGCTGAGTTTCCTTTTCACCCTCAACCTCTATTGGTTTGATTTTTCCAAGTATGGGGCCAGGTTCTGTCAGGATTGGCAGAAGGAGGTTTGTGAAGAAAAGGACAAAGCCGATGGCCGCCCCCTGCTCCTGCCGCCTTCCAAGGCTGATAGCTGACAGGCCCTTCCCGGCTCTGATCTCTCAGCTTTGCAAAGGCCATGGGGGGGAGGAGGCGACAGGGCTTCGCGGGTGGCCGGATACCGGACAGGAGACAGCCTTATCGAGCAATATTTATTGTATAACCAGAGGGTTGATGCCTCGGGGCGACGCTGCATTTTTCCCTTGAAACCTGGTGGCGAATGTTGTATCTTTCACAAATACAATTCCTGGATTATTGTGGCTATGTCTCTATATAATCTGCTCTCCCAAAAAAAGTCTGACATCCTGGAGCGGTGGCGCGAGGTGCTGTTCGATGGGTATGCTCCTGAAACCGCCCGCTTCCTGAAATCCCAAAAAGACCGTTTTGCCAACCCCATAGCATATCAACTGACCCGAGGTCTCTCAGGCATCATCGAGGTTTTTCTCCAGGGGGCTGAAACCGACAAGGTTATGGCCCAACTCGATGAGGTCATAAAACTCAAAGCCATTCAGGAGGCGCCCCCGTCCCAGGCCATGGCTTTCATTTTTATCTTAAAAACCATAATCCGGGAAGAGCTGGCCCAGGAGTTACAGGACCCCGCCTGCGCCGCTGAATTCGTGGACCTGGAGTCCCGCCTGGACGGCTTGGCCTTATTGGGTTTTGATGTCTACATGCAGCGCCGGGAAAAACTCTGTGACGTTAAGGTCGGCGAAATAAAACGCAAAGTCAGCACCCTATTGCGCCGCCTGGGTCTGGGGGACGATTATCTGGAGGAGCAGTCCGGTGGTTAAGTGAAGGATAGGCATGGTTATCAATTCAAAGATGAGGTGACTGTAGATGGATTTTTTTAAACGGCATTTCCTGGTGCCCTTGATTGCGGTCCTCGGCCTCGTGGCCCTAGCCTATATCGGGGTCAAGGCCGATTTGACGTTCGTTTTTGGGGTGGTGATTCCCTACCTGGCCGTGCTCATCTTTTTCGAAGGTCTGATTTTTCGAATAATTAGTTGGGCCAGGTCTCCCGTTCCTTTTAAAATTCCCAGTACCTGCGCCCAGGGCAAGAGCCTTCCCTGGATCAAACGCTCTCTGGCGGACAAGCTGGACAATCCGGAAAACCGGCTCCAGGTTTTCGGTCGGATGGCCCTGGAAATTCTGACTTTCCGCAGCCTTTTCCGCAACACCCGTTCCGAGCTCCAGCCGAATCAGGAAAAACCGGAAGACTCCCGGTTGATTCACTGGTCCTACAAATGGCTCTGGCTGGGAGCCATAGCCTTTCATTATGCCTTTCTCATTGTTATTCTGAGGCATATCAGGTTCTTTACCCAACCCGTGCCGCACTTTGTCACGGCCCTGGCGGAAGCCGATGGTTTCGTGCAGTTTTATATTCCCACTGTCTATCTGACCGGGGTGTTGCTGGTAGTGGCCGTGACCTATCTGTTGGCCCGCCGCCTTTATACGCCGACTTTGCGATACATTTCCCTGGCCGCGGATTACTTCCCGCTGCTGCTCATCATGGCCATCGGCCTCAGCGGCATCCTGATGCGCTACTTTTATAAAGTCGATATCGCCGCGGTGAAACAGCTGGCCGTGGGTTTGGCCACCCTGAGACCCGTGGTGCCGGATGGCATCGGGGTAATTTTTTATATCCATCTCTTCCTCGTCTGCGTGCTTTTTGCTTATTTTCCCTTCAGCAAGCTGATGCACGCGCCGGGAGTGTTCTTCAGCCCCTCCCGGAATACAGCCGGCGACAACCGCTGGAAACTGCATGTCAATCCCTGGAACTACCCGGTGAAGTTCCATGACTACATGCATCAGGAAGACGATTACCGTGAAGCTATGATCGAGGCTGGACTTCCAGTTGAAAAGGAGAAGTAATGGCTAAGCTTCCTACCCCCGCAGAATTAATACAAGTTAACTATAAACCGCCCGCCCAGGGGTGGATGGACCTGAAGACGGAACTCCGGCCCGGATACTATGTCAACGCCGCCGCGCCCAAATGGATGAATATGATCGATTATCCTTTTCCCCGGGCCTGGAGTGTGGCGGATGAAGACTGGAAACTCCCGGAAGACTGGAAGGAACGGGTCTTGCAGGGCATCCAGGATCGTCTGGAACGCTTCCGCTCCTTGAAGGTTTTTTTTGATATCTGCGTGCGTTGCGGTGCCTGCGCCGACAAGTGTCATTTCTTCCTGGGAACCGGCGATCCCAAGAATATGCCGGTGCTCCGGGCCGAACTGATGCGGTCGGTGTATCGCCGGTATTTTAAAACCGCCGGCAAGCTCCTGGGAGAGCTGGCCGGGGCCCGGGACCTCACCGAGGACGTCATCAAGGAATGGTTTTACTATCTGCACCAGTGCACCATCTGCCGGCGGTGTTCCGTTTTCTGCCCCTACGGCATCGACATGGCCGAAATGACCCTGCTGGGCCGGGAGCTCCTGGCCTCGGTGGGCCTCAACATCGACTGGGCCCTGGCCTCCGTGGCCCAGTGCTACGACAAAGGCAGTCACATCGGCGCTACTCCTCAGGCCTTCAAAGACATGATCGACTTCATGGCCGAAGAGAACGAACGCATTACCGGAATTTCCACCCCGGTCTCCATCAACCGGAAGGGGGCGGAAATTCTGTTCGTGGTGCCTTCCGGGGACTACTTCGCCGATCCCGGGTCCTTCAATTTCATGGGCTACCTGCTCTTGTTGAAGTATCTGGACCTGGACTATACCATGAGCACCTATGCGGCGGAGGGCGGCAATTTCGGGTGGTTTATTTCCCATGAGATGGGCAAACGCCTCAACGCCAAAATGTATGAAGAGGCCAAGCGTCTGAAAGTGAAATGGATTTTGGGGGGCGAATGCGGCCACATGTGGCGGGTGTGCAACCAGTACATGCCCACCTGGTGGGGGCCCATTGACTTCCTGGAAGAACCCGTTTCCCCCATCACTGGCACCAAGTTCGAGAACGCCACGGTGCACAAAATGGTGCACATTTCCGAGTTCACGGCCGACCTCTTCAGACACGGCAAACTGAAAGTCGATCCGCAACGGAACGCCCATATCAAACTGACCTACCATGACTCCTGTAATACCGCCCGGGGTATGGGCATCTTCGAAGAGCCGCGCTACATCATCAATCAGGTCTTGCCCGAAGGTCATTTCTTTGAGATGCCTCCCAACACCATCCGGGAAAAGACCTTCTGCTGCGGCAGCAGTTCCGGCATCAACGCCAACGAAAATATGGATATCCGGATGCTGGGCGGTCTGCCCCGGGCCAATGCGGTTAAGTATGTGGCGGAAAAATATGGCGTCAACCATCTCGGCTGCATCTGCGCCCTGGACCGGGCCACGCTGCCCACCTTGATGCAGTACTGGGTGCCCCAGATGGAAGTCACCGGCATCACCGAAATGGTGGGCAACGCCCTGGTGTTTGACGATGAGCTGGAACGCACCACCGACCTGCGGGACCGGGACCTGGTTGGCTTCGGAGAGGCCGCCGAAGAGGAGGAAGCGGAATAAATGGACCACAACGGCAATTATAAGAACGAGTTCGGGTGGTTTGCAGACAAACCCAAGGTGCCTAAAAAGCTTTTCAACTTTAAAGCTGTATTCATCGGCGTTGTCATCTTCGTTGTCCTGGTGACTTCTCCCCTCTGGAAAAACCTGGGCCAGATCATACCAGGGCCGGATCCTCAACTGAACACCGCGGCTATTATGAAACTGCCCGAAAAGGACCGCACCTGTGTGGAGAGCAAGGAATACATGCGCGCCAACCACATGTTGTTACTGGGTGAGTGGCGGGACGAGGTCGTCCGCGACGCCAACCGCGACTATGTCAACAGCAAGGGGAAAAAATATCTCGCCAGCTTGTCCAATAACTGTATGGAATGCCACTCCAACAAAAGCCAGTTCTGCGACCAATGCCATAACTATGTGGCCGTGGTGCCCAATTGTTGGGGTTGTCATTGGGAAAAAGAGAAAGAGAAAAAGCAAGTGGCCCAGTCGGAGGCGAAGTGATGGGTATAAACAGAAGAGAATTTTTACGATTAGCCGGTCTGTCCACGCTCCTGGGATTGGGTGGCAAAACAGCCTTTGAACTGCTGGCCCCCGGCCAATTGGAAGCCCAACAATACGTCCCGGAGCCCGGTGCTTTTAAAGCCAAACGGTGGGCCATGGTGGTGGATATGCGCAAACTGGACGAAAAAACTGCGCACAAATGCATCAATGCCTGCCACCTGACCCATAATGTGCCGGATATCGCCAACCCCGTGAACCCTGCGGCGGCAGTCTCGCCGGAAGAGCAGGTCCGTTTCCGCATCAAGTGGCTCTGGAAGGAGGATTTCCACAATGCCTTCCCCGGGGATGAGCACGACAACCTCCAGGAAAAACTGCATCACATGAAGTTCCTGGTGCTCTGTAACCATTGCGACAATCCCCCGTGTGTGCGGGTCTGCCCCACCAAGGCCACCTTCCGCCGTCCCGACGGCATGGTCATGATGGACATGCATCGCTGCATCGGCTGCCGCTACTGTATGGCCGCCTGTCCCTTCGGGGCCCGCAGCTTCAACTGGCGGGACCCCCGGCCCTACATTAAAGAGGTAAACCTGAACTATCCCACCCGGGAGATCGGCGTCGTGGAAAAGTGCACCTTCTGCGACGAACGTTTGTCCAAGGGCCAGATGCCGGCCTGCGTCGAGGCCTCGGGCGGGGCTTTGATCTTCGGGGACCTGGGTGATCCCAAGTCCAAGGTGCGGGATCAGTTGCGGACTTACTTCACCCTGCGCCGTAAAGCACATCTGGGCACTTACCCCCAGGTCTATTACATCGTGTGAGGTGTCTATGCTCGAACAAGCCTTTGTTGGAACTAGAAAATATTATGGGCTGCTGGCCGGTTTAGGCTTTCTCATCGCCTTGGGAGCCTTGGGTTACTACCAACAGCTCACCACCGGTTTAGGCATTACCGGCATGGGCCGGGACGTCTCCTGGGGGTTTTACATTGCCCAGTTCACCTACCTGGTCGGCGTCGCCGCCTCCGCCGTCATGGTGGTGCTGCCCCTTTACCTGCACAATTATAAGGCCTTCGCCCGCATCGCCATCCTGGGTGAATTTCTCGCCGTGGCCGCCGTCACCATGTGTCTGCTGTTCATCGTCGCCGACCTGGGGCGTCCCGACCGGCTCTTTAACATTATCAAATATCCCACCCCCGGTTCCGTCCTGTTCTGGGATATGGTGGTGCTCAACGGCTACCTGATCCTCAATATCGTCATCGGCTGGAACGTGCTGGAGGCGGAGCGCAACGACACCAAATATAAGCCCTGGGTGAAATATTTGATTTATGTCTCCATCCCCTGGGCTGTCTCCATCCACACGGTTACGGCATTTTTGTATGCCGGTCTCCCCGGACGGGGCTTTTGGTTGACTGCCGTCATGGCGCCCCGGTTTTTGGCTTCGGCCTTTGCCGCCGGTCCGTCCCTGCTGATTCTGCTGTGCCTGCTGGTCCGAGCCTTTACTAAATTCGATCCCGGCCGGGAGCAGATCCAAACCCTGGCCAAGGTGGTCACCTATGCCATCCTGGTAAATATTTTCTTGTTCTTTTGCGAGATTTTCACTGTTTTTTACAGTCAGATCCCCGAACACATGATGCATTTCAAATATCTGTTCGTGGGCCTGGAAGGCAAGGGCCAACTCGTACCCTTCATGTGGTTCTCCATGGTGGGCATGATTGTCGCCGCCCTGGCCATGGTGGTCCCCAAGGTGAGGGAGAATGAAAATACCCTGGCCTGGGCCTGTGGGTTGATTATCCTGACTACTTATATCGATAAAGGCCTGGGACTGATCTCCGCCGGTTTCATCCCCAACCCTCTGGAACACATCACCGAGTACTGGCCCACCGGCCTGGAAGCCATGATAACCCTGGGCATTTGGGCTACCGGCTTCTTCATCCTCACGGTGCTGTATAAGATCGCTGTGTCCATCAAGGAAGAGGTCAGGGCCTAAGAGGGTTTCCGGTTTTCGGATAATTCGGATAATAAGGTTAATTGCTGCTATGAGCCAGAAGGGCGGGGTTGCACCCGCCCTTTTTCTTGGGGAAGAAAGTTTTTAGCCAATCATTATTTCCCTTGGGTTATCATCAGCTCCAAGTCTTCCAGCAAAGACTGCAAATCTTCTTCATGCTCCACTTCCTGCTCCAGGATGGTGGTGACCATGTTGAAGGTGACGATGTCGGTGTCCCGAGTCTTTTTCATCAGCTGGTCGTAGTAGGAAATGGCGCACTGTTCGCCATGAATGTTCTGCTCCAGAATCTTTTTGACGTAGTCCTCGTCCGGGGGCAGGTAGCCGCAACCGGACCATTCATACCACTTTTTGGGCTCGGTGATGGGTTTGCCCCCCAACTGGATGATGCGGTTGGCCACCATATCGGCATGCATCAGTTCTTCGGTGGCATGCTGCAGGAGTTCCGCGGCCACGGCATCCTTCATGGGCCCGCGCACTACCTTGGCCCCCAGCCAATACTGATAATAAGCAAACCATTCATCGGCAAAGGCCTTGTTTAAAAGGTTGAGAAGTTCACTTACATCCATTCCGACGATTGAAGTTCCTCTTGTTCCCATAGGCTACAATCCTTTCTTAAAATAATGGTGGCAGCAGTTGTTTTATGCCGGGGCTTAAGGGTTTTCCCCCGAGTAATAAGACCCTCAAATAATTCTTTAACTAACCTATGGTAATACGCCTCGGGGGATTTGTAAAGGCCGGGCAGATTTTTTGCATCCACCATCAGGGCCAGGGACGGCCGAATTTCCATAATACCTTGGGCTTGAATCAGTTGTATGTAACCTATAATAATTCCTGGGATAAGGCCCTGGTGCGCCAGGGACAGAATATCGCCCTGCTCACGGGAGGAGATCCCACAGTGTATAGCCGGACTTTCTGGCTCAGGGTAGTTAAAAAGATGTTCCACCAGCCCCGGATTTATGGCGAACCCGACGTTTCTGGGGCAATGAACAGCTTGGTGGTTTTTTTTGTTGACTAATATCCGGTTATCCGGTTATATAGATAATATGAAGCAAGAAGCCCGATTCTTCAAATCCCTGGCGGACGAAACCCGGCTGCAGATACTCTGGCTGCTGATGGTCAAAGAGGAACTCTGTGTCTGCGACATTATGGGAGTCATCGGCATTACCCAGTCCAAAGCTTCCCGCCATCTTCGCTACCTTTATAACCTCGGCCTGGTGACCGACCGCCGGGAAGGGCTCTGGATGTATTACCGGATTGCCGTTACCCCCGGCAGCTGGCAGGAAAAGCAACTGCAGCTCCTGGCCGAAATGGTGCAGAACCAACCCGGAGCTTTGGAGTTAAGGGAGCGACTGCGGCAATGGCTCCAGAACAAGTATAAAAAGTCTCGGCCGCAGACTGACGGCGTCAGCAGACCGGCGCCGCCATTATAATAGGTTCAGTATACCAATAATGTCCCATCCTCCCTGCCTTAGCCCTCTTTCTGCTAGGGAAAAGGGTTCGTTAAAGAGCTTTTTCTGGGCAGCGTGGCCCAGACGATTTCCAGGTTGGCGCCGTGCCCGGTGTTATTGATCCCGGCGGCGCGGCAGTAAACCGGAGGTTGGCAATTCCTAAAGTGACACCTTTGTGACTCATACCTGCTAGCCTAAAAAATCTCCGAAGGAATTAAAATGTTCAAATCGAAGGTGTTAATTTTTATTCTGTTAGCCTTGGCAGCCCTGGGGGCCCAGCTCCTGGTCAGTTAAGCGAGACAGGGTGGGCTGCAGTGTTGCCCGCCCAGCATTCTCATGGTGGCGCCCCCTGGCAGCGCCGGCGGTCAATGAAATGCCATAGCGGTATATCCATATTTTTAACCGCCTGCTTATACCACCGGCGTTGCTGTTTTCAGACAAGAACGGCAATCTCCTCTGGCACTTCGACGGCGAACTTTACCTGGAACTTTTAACGGAGAAGATAAAACATGAATTTGGCGATTTGTAGCCGCAACCTTTAGGTTGCGCTTAGTTGCCGGGCACCAATCAGGTCGTTCCTTTCGCAGGCTAAAGCCTGCGGCTACCAATGCATCGCCTTAATTATCGCTCAATTGAGGTAAAAGCATCCGGGGCTGTATCGACCCTGAGATCTTAAAGGGAACCGGACGCCCCATCCCGGCCATACTCACTGCCCTGAACACCCTGGACATATCGCTCATAGTAATGGGAACCCAGGGAAAAGGGTTTATTAAAGAGCTTTTTCTGGGCAGCGTGGCCCAGACGATTTCCAGGTTGGCGCCGTGCCCGGTGTTATTGATCCCGGCGGCGCGGCAGTAAACCGGAGGATGGCAATTCCTAAAGTGACACCTTTGTGACTCATACCTGCTAGCCTAAAAAATCTCCGAAGGAATTAAAATGTTCAAATCGAAGGTGTTAATTTTTATTCTGTTAGCCTTGGCAGCCCTGGGGGCCCAGCTCCTGGTCAGTTAAGCGAGACAGGGTGGGCTGCAGTGTTGCCCGCCCAGCATTCTCATGGTGGCGCCCCCTGGCAGCGCCGGCGGTCAATGAAATGCCATAGCGGTATATCCATATTTTTAACCGCCTGCTTATACCACCGGCGTTGCTGTTTTCAGACAAGAACGGCAATCTCCTCTGGCACTTCGACGGCGAACTTTACCTGGAACTTTTAACGGAGAAGATAAAACATGAATTTGGCGATTTGTAGCCGCAACCTTTAGGTTGCGCTTAGTTGCCGGGCACCAATCAGGTCGTTCCTTTCGCAGGCTAAAGCCTGCGGCTACCAATGCATCGCCTTAATTATCGCTCAATTGAGGTAAAAGCATCCGGGGCTGTATCGACCCTGAGATCTTAAAGGGAA